>NZ_RZSG01000139.1:0-10752 GCF_003997725.1 Mesorhizobium sp. M4A.F.Ca.ET.050.02.1.1 | reverse complement strand
GGCAAGGCCAGTGCAGGCAACGAACGGCGCGTCATCGCGCATACCAATTTCAAGCTGACCTGGCAGCGCGACTACCGGCCTGAGGGCGGCGCCTGCGTGCTGAAGTCGGCGCGGCCGAAGCTCACCCTCACCTACACGCTGCCGAAGCCAGCCACGCCGATGACGGCGGGGCTGCAAAAGCGCTGGGACAGTTTCGCCGCCGGCCTCGCCGCGCATGAGAAGGTGCATGGCGCCCAGATCGTCGACATGGTGCAAAAGATCGAGGCGCTGAGCGTGGGCTTCACGATCGCCGGCGACCCCGGCTGCAAGAAGATCAGGACCGAGCTCACCGCACGGCTTGCCGAACTTTCACAAGCGCAGCGTCAGGCCAGCCGCGATTTCGACCGCGTCGAATTCGGACCGGGCGGGAATTTGCAGAGGCTGGTGCTGGCGTTTGTGAATGGGGAATGAGCCCAGCTCAGCCAAGGTCATCCGAACATTTGCGATGATCGATCTCCACCCCGGCGAGAAAATCGGCAGATCCGTGATTCGAAGGAGTGCGGTGCCATTCAAGCATTGGCTTATAAAACCCCAGCGAGCTTACCAGTAGATCGATACACGCTGGAATAGCACAGCATGCGTGGACTTCCGTCCAAGGCCTATCGACGTTCATTGAGCCTGAGCGATTAGGCAGATCTGGCTTCTCACCGCCGCTTTACACGCAGGGTTGGTAGCGCTACCGTTTGCCCAGTCGCGTGACCAAGGGGGGAGCCTTGGTAGCTGTCGCCGGCTGGTGTGGTGGATTGAGGTTCCCGCCGTTTTGACGGGATCCGCTTCAAGGCCATGTCAGAAAGAAAATGGAGTCTTGCGGACGTCGCAGGACCCAGCCGGGAGGATTTCGATGGCGTCTGTCGCGATTGCCGATGTCTACAAGTCATTCGGAAGCGTCGAGATCCTTCACGGCGTCAGCGTGGACATAGAGGACGGTGAATTCGTCACCCTGGTGGGGCCATCCGGCTGCGGAAAATCCACCCTTCTCAGGATGATCGCCGGCCTGGAAAAGATCTCGCGCGGGCAGATCGCGATCGGCGAGCGTGTCGTCAACAACGTCGCGCCAAAGGAGCGCGACGTTGCCATGGTGTTCCAGAACTACGCGCTCTACCCGCATATGACGGTTGCCGAGAACATGGCGTTCTCGCTGATGCTCAAAGGTGTCTCGAAGGCAGAAAGCGAAGCCGGCGTCCGGCGCGCGGCCGAGATCCTCGGGCTGGTGCCCTTGCTGTCGCGCTATCCGCGCCAGCTTTCAGGCGGCCAGCGCCAGCGCGTCGCCATGGGCCGGGCGATCGTGCGCAATCCGGCGGTCTTCCTGTTCGACGAACCGCTGTCAAACCTCGACGCCAAGCTCCGGGTGCAGATGCGTGCCGAGATCAAGGAGTTGCACCAGCGGCTGAAGACCACGACGGTCTATGTCACACACGACCAGATCGAGGCGATGACCATGGCCGACAAGATCGTCGTCATGCATGACGGCCTCGTCGAGCAGATCGGGCCACCGCTGGAACTCTACGACCGGCCAAACAATCTCTTCGTCGCCTCCTTCATCGGCTCGCCCGCCATGAACCTGCTCAAGGGCGGGATTGCGACCGATGGCTCGCCATCCTTTCGCGGCGCAGGCGAGATTTCCGTGCCTTTGGCGGCGACGCCGTCGATCAGCAATGGCGAACCCGTGGTGCTGGGAATACGGCCCGAGCACCTCAGGCTGTCCGACGCGGGGATTGCGGTCACTGTCGCGGTGGTCGAGCCGACCGGCTCGGAGGTGCAGCTCATCGGCCGGACAGAAGGCGGCGAGGAGATCGTCGCGAACTTCCGGGAGCGCCATTCCTTTACGCCAGGTGAAACCGTCCGGCTCTCGGCCGAGCCCGGCCTCATCCATCTCTTTCACGGCGAAACCGGAAAGCGGTTCGAGATGCGCACCAGGCCGTAAGAACGACTGAGCGAGGAAACCGACAGGAGGAGACCACCATGAAATTCACCAGACGTGACGTGATCCGCACGACCGCCGGCGTGGCGGCGGGAGCCTTGGGGAGCCGGTTCGTCGGCTCTCCCGCCCTGGCCCAGGAAGGCCTGAAATACAAGCCGGAGGACGGCGCGAAGCTCAGGCTGCTGCGCTGGTCGCCCTTCGTGCAGGGCGATGAGGACCAGTGGCTGGCCAACACCAAGCGGTTCACCGAGGCGACAGGCGTCGAGGTTCGCGTCGACAAGGAAAGCTGGGAAGACATCCGTCCCAAGGCGGCGGTCGCCGCCAATGTCGGTTCCGGTCCCGACCTGATGTTCGTCTGGTTCGACGACCCGCATCAATACCCCGACAAGCTGCATGACGTGACCGAGCTGGGTGAGTATCTGGGCTCGAAATATGGCGGCTGGTACGACGGACCGAAGCAGTACGCGACCCGGGAAGGCAAATTCCTCGGCCTGCCGCTCGCCACCATCGGCAATGCCATCGTCTACCGCGAAAGCTGGGTGAAGGAGGCCGGATTCGCGGAATTTCCCAAGGACACGGCGGGCTTCCTCGAGCTCTGCAAGGCCTTGCAGGCGAAGGGACATCCTGCCGGCTTCACGCACGGCCACGGCGTCGGCGACGGCAACAACTATGCGCACTGGCTGCTCTGGAGCCATGGCGGCCAGATGGTCGACGAGAGCGGCAAGGTGGCGATCAACAGCCCCGAGACGTTGAAGGCGATCGAATACGCGCAGCAGCTCTACAAGACCTTCATTCCGGGCACCGAGAGCTGGCTCGACGTCAACAACAACCGTGCCTTCCTGGCCGGCGAAGTGAGCGTCATCGCCAATGGCATTTCCGTCTACAACACGGCCAAGGTCAACAAGGACAAGGATCCGAAACTGGACGAAATCGCCAAGGACATGCGCACCACCAACCTGCCGATCGGTCCGGTCGGAAAATCCGTCGAGCTGTTCCAGGTGACCAGCGCCGTCATCTTCGACTACACGCCCTACCCCAACGCAGCCAAGGCCTATCTGCAGTTCATGTTCGAGGATCCGCAGATGGCGGACTGGATCACCTCCTCGTCGGCCTATTGCTGCCAGACGCTCAAGGCTTTCGACAACAATCCGGTGTGGAAGGCCGACCCGAACAACGCCGCCTACGCGAAGGCCTCAGCGACGCTGCGCCCCAACGGCTTTGCCGGGCCGCTCGGCTACGCCTCGGCCGCGACCATGGCCGACTATGTGCTGGTCGACATGTTCGCCAAGGCAGTGACCGGCCAGGCGACGCCAAAGGAGGCGATGGAAGAGGCGGAGAAGCGCGCCAACCGCTACTATCGGGTTTGATCACCGCCCGGCCGGGCAGCCGCGACCGCGCGCTGCCCGCTGAGGGGTGCGCAACCGCGCGGCGGCCGCCTTGGCCGCCACGCAACCACATCTGATGAGGAGCCACCGCATGGCCGTGCCGTCCGTTGCCGTCGAGCAGCGTTCTTCGATCCTGTCGCGCCTGAGCGAAAGCCGCAACGCGCTTGGCTTCGGCTTCATGCTGCCGGCGGCGGCGCTGCTCCTGGTGTTTCTGACCTATCCGCTCGGGCTCGGCGTCTGGCTCGGCTTCACCGATGCCCGCATCGGCCGCCCCGGCATCTTCATCGGTATCGAGAACTATCAATACCTTTGGAGCGACGGCGTCTTCTGGCTCTCCGTCTTCAACACCCTGCTCTACACGATCAGCGCCTCGATCCTGAAGTTCATGTTCGGCCTCTGGCTGGCGCTCATCCTCAACGAGAACCTTCCCTTCAAATCGTTCTTCCGCGCCGTGGTGCTGCTGCCCTGGGTGGTGCCGACGGTGCTGTCGGCGATCGCCTTCTGGTGGATCTACGATTCGCAGTTCTCGATCCTGTCCTGGGCGCTGCAGCAGATGGGCCTGATCGACCATCGCATCAATTTCCTCGGCGACCCGACAAACGCGCGCGCCTCGGTCATCGCGGCCAATGTCTGGCGCGGCATTCCTTTCGTCGCCATCACCCTGCTTGCCGGCCTGCAGACGATTCCCCAATCGCTTTACGAGGCCGCCACGCTCGACGGCGCCAGCCGCTGGCAATTGTTCCGCCATGTGACGCTGCCGCTGTTGACGCCGATCATCGCCATCACCATGACCTTTTCGGTGCTGTTCACCTTCACCGATTTCCAGCTGATCTATGTGTTGACCCGCGGCGGACCGGTCAACGCCACCCACCTGATGGCGACACTGTCCTTCCAGCGCGGCATTTCAGGTGGCCAGCTTGGCGAGGGCGCCGCTATCGCGGTCGCCATGATCCCCTTCCTGCTGGCGGCGATTCTGTTCAGCTATTTCGGCCTGCAACGCCGCAAGTGGCAGCAAGGCGGCGGAGACTGAAATGGCCGCGATCAAGAGACCGAGACGTCCGGAAACCGATGAAGGCGGCATGGGCTACCTGCAAAGCCTGCCGCGCCGCGTGGTGACGGTCTATCTGCCATTGCTGGTGTTCATCATCGTGCTGCTGTTTCCGTTCTACTGGATGACGATCACGGCGGTTAAGCCCAATGTCGAGATGACCGACTACGCCAACTTCAATCCGTTCTGGGTCGTGCATCCAACGTTGCAGCACATCCGCTATCTTCTCTTCGAGACGTCCTATCCCGGTTGGCTGCTCAACACCGTCATCATCTCCACCGCCGCCACGTTCCTGTCGCTGCTGGCGGCGGTGCTGGCAGCCTATGCGATCGAACGGCTGAGGTTTTCGGGAGCGCGGCAGGTCGGTCTCGCCGTCTTCCTCGCCTATTTGGTGCCGCCCTCGATCCTGTTCATTCCGCTGTCGGTGATGGTGTTCAACCTCGGGCTCTACGACACGCCGTTCGCGCTGATCCTCACCTACCCGACGTTCCTGATCCCGTTCTGCACCTGGCTGCTGATGGGCTATTTCCGCTCCATCCCCTTCGAGTTGGAGGAATGCGCGCTCATAGACGGAGCGACCCGGCTGCAGATCCTCACCAAGATCGTGCTGCCGCTGTCGGTGCCGGGCCTGATTTCCGCCGGCATATTCGCATTCACCCTGTCCTGGAACGAGTTCATCTACGCCTTGACGTTCATCCAGTCGTCGGAGAACAAGACCGTGCCGGTCGGCGTGCTGACCGAACTTGTGCGCTCCGACGTCTACGAATGGGGGGCGCTGATGGCGGGCGCGCTGATCGGCTCGCTGCCGGTCGTGGTGCTCTACTCGTTCTTTGTCGAGCACTACGTTTCCTCGATGACCGGCGCGGTGAAGGAATGACGGCCTGCCGCGAGCGGCTTGCCGCCAATGCGCAACGGCAGGCCGGGCGCATCCCCCCGCGGGTCGATGGGCGTCAGATCGCGGCGATGATGCCGCCGTCGACGCGGATGTTCTGGCCGGTGATGTAGCCGGCGCCGTCGGAGGCGAGGAAGGCGATGGTCGCGGCGATCTCTTCGCTGGTGCCGTAGCGCTGCATCGGCACGCTGTCACGGCGCTCCTCGGTGGCGGGCAGGCTGTCGATCCAGCCGGGCAGCACGTTGTTCATGCGCACATTGTCGGCGGCGTAGGTGTTGGCGAAGATCTTGGTGTAGGCGGCAAGGCCGGCCCGGAACACCGCCGAGGTCGGAAACATCGGGCTCGGCTCGACCACCCACGCCGTTGAGATGTTGATGATGGCGCCGGCCTTCTGCCTGACCATGTGGGGCGCCACGATGCGCACCGGCCGGATGACGTTCATCAGGTAGACGTCGAGCCCGGTGTGCCATTGTTCGTCGGTGATCTCGAGGATCGGCGCGCGCGGTCCGTGGCCGCCGCTGTTGACCAGCACGTCGATGCGGCCGAAGCGTTCGAGCGCCAGGTCGGCAAGACGCTGCAGATCCTCGTTCGACTGGTTGGAGCCGGTGACGCCAAGGCCACCGAGTTCCTTGGCGAGCGCCTCGCCCTTGCCGGAGGACGACAGGATCGCGACCTTGAAGCCGTCGGCGGCCAGGCGCTTTGCCGCCGCCGCGCCCATGCCGCTGCCGCCGGCAACGACGACCGCTACTTTTTCTACACTCATTGCGTCTTCCTTCCGGATTGGTTTTCGGCCCGTACCACCATTGATCACAACGTGTTATATTCGACTTTCGCCGCTGGTTCGAACCAGAAAGCCTGAAATCGGACTGTAGAAAAACTGCACGATGCCCGAAGCCTTCCTGCGCTTGCCGCCGCTCAATGCGCTGCGCGCCTTCGAGGCGTCGGCGCGGCATCTCAACTTTCGGCTCGCCGCGCATGAGCTCAACGTGACGCAGGGCGCGGTGGCGCAGCACATCCGGGGTCTTGAGGCCAGCCTCGGCGCGAAGCTGTTCGAGCGGCTGCCGCGCGGCCTGGCGCTGACCGACGAGGGCCGCGCCTATGTGCCCAGCATCCGGCGCGCCTTCGAGCTGATCTCGGAGGCGACCGCGCTGCTGCGGCCGGAACCGGCGCGGCTGACGATCAGCGTGACGCCCAGCTTCGCCACCAAATGGCTGATCCCGAAGCTGCCGGACTTCGTCGCGCACAACCCGCTGGTCGACCTGCGCATCCTTGCCACCGAAAGCCTGTCGAGCTTCCAGGCCGACGGCGTTGACATCGCGGTCCGGCAGGGCCGTGCGCCCTTCGGTCCCGGCCTCGTCGTCGACCTCCTGTTCCCGCAGTTGGTCATCGCCGTCTGCAGCCCCGCCCTGCTGCCGCCCGGCGCCGGCGAAATCGCTACGGCGGACATCCAGCATCATATGCTGCTGCACGATGCCCACAATCTGTGGCCGGAGTTCATGGAAAAGGTGCTCGGCCTGAAGATGGCGACGGAGGCCAAGCGCATGCGCTTCAACCAGACGGCCCTGGCGATCGACGCCGCCATCGCCGGCCAGGGCATCGCGCTTGCCAGCCGCTTCCTCGTCGCCGCCGACCTTGCCGCCGGACGGCTGGTGCAGCCAGTCCAGGGAGACATGCGCGGCACCCAGGATTTCCATGTCGTCATGCCGCGCAAGCAGCGGCATCCAGAACCAACGCAAGCCGTCCGGCAATG
Organism: Mesorhizobium sp. M4A.F.Ca.ET.050.02.1.1; assembly: GCF_003997725.1. Classification (NCBI taxonomy): domain Bacteria; kingdom Pseudomonadati; phylum Pseudomonadota; class Alphaproteobacteria; order Hyphomicrobiales; family Phyllobacteriaceae; genus Mesorhizobium; species Mesorhizobium sp. M4A.F.Ca.ET.050.02.1.1. The sequence goes on along the minus strand of NZ_RZSG01000139.1, from coordinate 3,717 downwards.
GCTGCTGGATGCGAGCGATGCGGGCTGAAACTTCAAGGCCTGGGTGACAGACCTAGAAACTGATCTCCACCGCGGCAGCACTCCGCTTCGCCTCGCCATGGAACACCGCCTCGATGTTGTTGCCGTCAGGGTCGAGCAGGAAGGCGGCGTAGTAGCCGGGGTGGTAAGGGCGCTCGCCAGGCGCGCCGTTGTCCTTGCCGCCGGCCGCAAACCCCGCCTTGTACCAGGCGTCGACCATGGCGCGGTCCTTGGCCTGGAAGGCAAGATGATGGCGGCCGGTAAGCACGCCCTGGGCGGCGCGGCTGTCGACGCTGGAGACGAAGAGTTCATCGGCCCAGAAATAATCCTCGGCCTCGCCGCCGACCGGAATGCCCAGCACCTCGAGCACCGCGCCGTAGAAACGCCGGCTCGCCTTCAGGTCGCGCACCACCAGCTGGATGTGGTCGATGAGCCGGCCGCGATAGAGTTCCATGGTGTCCTCCTGGTTTGACTGGTCAATCATCTAGAAGGGACCAACCTCCGGTCAATGTCGGGTATTGCATGCTACTGACACTAGAGAAGACGGTGGGGCACAGGAGCTGTGAAGCAACGCAACTTTTCAGGCGGCAGCAAAAATCACCCGTGCCAAAAATCTGATTAAAAAATGCAACCGGATTGTCGGATCGGCCCTGGCACCAACGTCCTTGGGTCGCAAACGGCGTGACGAAGCTCGAAAAACGGTTGCGCTGTGTCGACAAACTCTAGCTTCCGGCATGGGAGAAGAACATGAAGCTTTCCTATCGTTGGGTCATCGTCGCGGCTGGCGCGCTGATGACTTGCGTCGCCATCGGCGCGATGTTTTCGCTGGCGATCTTTCTCGAGCCGATGTCGCTCGACACCGGCTGGTCGCGCGCCGGCATATCGAGCGCGATGACGCTGAATTTTCTGGTGATGGGTCTCGGCGGCTTCGCCTGGGGCACCATCTACGATCGCGTCGGCGCCCGCCCCGTCGTCTTCGCCGGCGCGCTGCTGCTGGGGCTGGCGCTGGTGCTGGCCAGCCGCACCGGCTCGCTCATCGTCTTCCAGCTCACCTATGGCGTCCTGGTCGGGCTTGCGGCCAGTGCCTTCTTCGCGCCGATGATCGCGCTCACCACCGCCTGGTTCGACACCAACCGCAGCCTCGCCGTGTCGCTGGTATCGGCCGGCATGGGCGTGGCGCCGATGACCATCTCGCCCTTCGCGCGCTGGCTGATCACCGCCTATGACTGGCGCACCGCCATGTTTGACATCGGCGTCATGGCCTGGGTGCTGCTTCTGCCTGTGGCCTTCCTGGTGCGCCAGCCGCCGGCCGCCGCCGCAGCAGCCGATGGTACGCCGGCGGCCGTCACGGATGATCCCGGCCTGAGCGTCGGCCAGGCGCTGCGCTCGCCGCAATTCCTCGTGCTGGGCATGACCTTCTTCGCCTGCTGCGCGGCGCATTCGGGACCGATCTTCCACATGGTGAGCTATGCCATGGCCTGCGGCGTGGCACCGATGGCCGCCGTCTCGATTTACAGCGTCGAGGGGCTCGCCGGGCTCGGCGGCCGACTGCTCTACGGCGTGCTCGGCGACCGTCTCGGCGTCAAGCCGGTGCTGATCACCGGGCTCGTCATCCAGGCCGCGGTGATCGCCGCCTATCTCACGGTCGGCAGGCTCGAACAGTTCTATGTGCTGGCCGTCATCTTCGGCGCCACCTATGGCGGCGTCATGCCACTCTACGCGGTGCTGGCGCGCGAATATTTCGGACCGCGCATCATCGGCACCGTATTCGGCGCCGCCACCATGCTGTCCAGCCTCGGCATGGCGTTCGGGCCGCTGGCCGGCGGCATGATCTATGACGCCTATGCCAGCTATTCCTGGCTGTTCATCGGCTCGGCGCTGGTCGGGCTGGGGGCCGCCGGCATCGCGATTGCCTTCCCGCCGCAGCCGAGCCAGCAGCGGCTGCAGATGGCGTAGTCCTCAAAGGCGCCCGGCGGTCCCGATCATCGGGATCGCCGGTCCGTTGGCGTGAAATCCAATTGCCGGACGCCGGCGAGTATGAAAGACTCCGCCAAGGGCCGATGCATGCCGGCGCGGGTCGGCGTGATCCCATGATTCCGGGGGACATTGCAGTGACCGCAGGCTTGGAAGCCGAAGACGCCAGGGGTTGGTCCGATCTGCTGGCCGCAGCCGAAAGAGGCGACGCCGAGGCCGTGCGCACGGAGCTGGCGGCCGGGGCGGACATCAACCAGACCGATGAAGGCGGCTGGTCGGCGCTGCACCTTGCCGCCCACAATGCCCGCATGGCGGCTCTCGAAGCCCTGATCGCGTATCCGGCGATCGACGTCAATTCCCGGAATAAATGGAAGAGCACGCCGCTCAGCCTGGCCGCCGCCAAGGGTCACCTCGAATGCATCCAGGCGCTGGTGAAACATCCGCAGATCGATATCAACGCGCGCGCCGACTATTACGGCAGGACGGCGCTGATCGAAGCGGCGAGGAACGGCCATCTCGACGTCGTCAGGCTGCTGGTCGAGCATGGCGCCGACGTCAATCTGGCCGACAAGACCGGACGGAACAGCGCGCTCATCGAGGCCATCAAGGGACGGCACTACGAGGTCGCGGAGTATCTGCTGGCGACCAGGCAGGTGAACTTCCTCAACAAGGAGATGCGGCTCAATGCGCTGATCTGGGCCGGCAGCACCCGCAACGCCCTGTTCATCGAGACATTGGACGCGGCGATCCACAGCTTCTTCGAAGGCAAGTGAGCGCAGGACCGACCGCGATCCACATATCCTGACGCAGGCCGGCGCCGACGAACCCGCCGCGCACTGTTCGGTGGCAGGCGTCAGGCCGGCGGCACGCCCTCGGTCGCGATGATGCGCGTGTTGGCGCAGCGGAAGCGGATCTGCTTCAGCCGCTCGTACTCAGGCGAGTCGTACCAGGCGGTCAGCGCTGCCATGTCGGGGAATTCGATGATGACCAGACGGTGCGGCTCCCAGTCGCCCTCCAGCACCCGGGTCACGCCGCCGCGCGCCAGGTACCGCCCGCCATGACGCGCTTCCGTCGCCGGAACCTCGCGCCGGTATTCATCAAACATGGCGGCGTCGGTGACGTCGACATCGGCAATGAGATAGGCAGCCATTCCAGTCCCTCCTTCTCAAATCGTCTTCCACATCATCAGGATCGGCACCGGCGCGCCGCCGCGATCGTCAAGGATCCTCTCGCCCGGCTGGTAGCCGCAGGCCCGGTAGAGCGGCTCTCCAGCCATTGTCGCGCCGAGCTCGACACGGCGAAAGCCCTCTGCCCTCGCCGCATTTTCGCAGAGCGAAAGGATGAGGCGGCCGACGCCGCGCCGCACGAAATCGGGATGCGTGTACATCGCCCTGACGCGCGCCGCGTCGGTGGCGGGATCGAGCAATGCCGCGCTGCGCCCCGGCGTCCTGTCGCCGCCATAAAGGGTGGCGCGCCGGCTCCAGCCGCCGCAGCCCGCCAGCGCTCCTCCGCAGGTGACGACAAAATAGGTTCCGTCGTCGATAAGCTGCGTGTCCAGGCCCATGATGGCGCGGCTGGATTCGATCTGGGCATCATTCAGGAAGGGTTTTTGCAGCTCGCCGATCGCCAGCGCCATCAGCGCCGAAATCGCCGTGATGTCGTCGCGCGTCGCAGTCCGGTACTGCAGCTCCTGGTCAGCCATCTGCCGAATGCCACGTGCCGTTC
>NZ_RZSG01001399.1:0-635 GCF_003997725.1 Mesorhizobium sp. M4A.F.Ca.ET.050.02.1.1 | reverse complement strand
CCCGCATGCCGGTCATCACCAAGCTGACGCCCAACATCACCGACATCCGCAAGCCGGCGCGCGCGGCACACGCCGGCGGCACCGACGCGGTGTCTTTGATCAACACCATCAATTCGATCACCGGCGTCGACCTCGACAGTTTCGCGCCGCAGCCGACCATCGACGGCAAGGGCTCGCATGGCGGCTATTGCGGACCGGCGGTGAAGCCGATCGCCATGAACATGGTGGCCGAGATCGCGCGCGATGCTGAGACCCGCGGACTGCCGATCTCCGGCATCGGCGGCATCACCACCTGGCGCGATGCGGCGGAGTTCATGGCGCTCGGCGCTGGCAACGTGCAGGTCTGCACGGCGGCGATGACCTACGGCTTCAAGATCGTGCAGGAGATGATCGCCGGGCTTGAGAACTGGATGGACGAGAAGGGCCATGCCTCGCTCTCCGACTTCGTCGGCCGGGCCACGCCCAACGTCACCGACTGGCAGTATCTCAACCTCAACTATGTCGCCAAGGCGCATATCGACCAGGACGCCTGTATCAAATGTGGCCGCTGCCACATTTGATACAGGCGTCCTGGTCGATATGCGCCTTGGCGACATAGTTGAGGTTGAGATACTGCCAGTCGGTGACGTTGGGCG
>NZ_RZSG01001398.1:0-629 GCF_003997725.1 Mesorhizobium sp. M4A.F.Ca.ET.050.02.1.1 | reverse complement strand
GGGCAGGAACTGAGCTCGCAAAGCTTCGGTTTTTGGATCATGTTTCTCCTGATTAACTGAGAGCGTGGGCCGATTCCGTACGACCACTAGTGTGGCAGACCGGCGCGTCCGGGTTCGCGACGAGCGCATCAACCTCCCAACTGTCCCAGAGCTTTGTCCCCACGTCTACGCATTCGCCCGAGCTCAGTTAACGGTCGGCGTGGGTTGGGGTGTCCACCGGGCGGAGCTTCGGCTTCGCCCAATCTTCCTCGGTCGGCATAGTGTTCGATAGGGTAAACCGGCCTCAGCAACCGTGCGAGCCGCGCCAATCTGGAAGCCGCACCTTCTCCGACACTTGCGGGCTACCTTCCTTGCCTTCTGCCTCGACAGGCTGCGCTATCGGCAGAGCGCTGCGCAGGAAGGGAGCAATACCCAAATCTTGAGTTCTTCGCGCGTCGGTTCTTCCTGCACAGGGAAGAGCTAATTCTTCCGGGCTCCGGGTGAGGTGCGCGCGGCGGATTCACTGGGCTGAGCTGTGAGGGAAGGTGCTCGCGCGCCGCAGTGACGCCCAAGATTGCACGGCAGGGTTGCAAATTGGGTGATCTGTGATAAGGAAATGTGAAATCAGAAGAGGCCTATTGTGATGAAGC
>NZ_RZSG01001397.1:0-637 GCF_003997725.1 Mesorhizobium sp. M4A.F.Ca.ET.050.02.1.1 | reverse complement strand
CCGCAACACCGCCGGCGAGCTTCGCCATACGCTCCTGCAGCTTCTCCTTGTCGTAGTCCGAGGTGGTTTCCTCGATCTGCTGCTTGATCTGGGCGACGCGGCCCTGGATCTCTTCTTTCTTGCCGGCGCCGTCGACGATGGTGGTGTTCTCCTTGGAGATCGACACCTTCTTGGCGCGGCCGAGCATATTGAGGCCGACACTCTCGAGCTTGATGCCGAGGTCTTCCGAGATGACCTGGCCACCGGTGAGAATGGCGATGTCTTCCAGCATGGCCTTGCGGCGGTCACCGAAGCCCGGAGCCTTGACCGCGGCGATCTTCAGGCCACCGCGCAGCTTGTTGACGACCAGCGTAGCCAGAGCCTCGCCTTCGACGTCTTCCGAGATGATGAGCAGTGGCTTCGAGGTCTGCACGACGGCTTCCAGGACCGGCAGCATGGCCTGGAGGTTGGAGAGCTTCTTCTCGTGCAGCAGGATGTAGGCGTCTTCCAGATCGGCGACCATCTTGTCGGCGTTGGTGACGAAGTAGGGCGAGAGATAGCCGCGGTCGAACTGCATGCCTTCGACGACTTCCAGCTCGGTCTCGGCGGTCTTGGCTTCCTCGACGGTGATGACGCCTTCGTTGCCGACCTTCTGCAT
>NZ_RZSG01001396.1:0-639 GCF_003997725.1 Mesorhizobium sp. M4A.F.Ca.ET.050.02.1.1 | reverse complement strand
GCCTTCGGCGGCGCGCGCGGCCGCACCGACGTGCCGAAGATCGTCGACTGGTACATGGAGGGCAAGATCCAGATCGACCCGATGATCACCCATACGCTGAAGCTTCAGGACATCAACAAGGGTTTTGACCTGATGCACGAGGGCAAGTCGATCCGGAGTGTCGTGGTTTACTGAGGAAGCCGCACGCCGCCGGTCAGCCGGCCGGCGACCTTTGTGGTGAAACATGGGAGGAATGGAATGGCGGAAAAACTGCATCCGAAAATCGACAATGGCCTGCCTAAGGAGAGCGCGAGCTTTGCCGGCGGCACGCTGGTCTGCGCCTGCACCAGCAAGCCGGTGAAGGTGAAGGTCAAGGGCCAGATCGCCCACAACCATGCTTGCGGCTGCACCAAATGCTGGAAGCCTGAGGGCGCTTTATTCTCCGTCGTGGCCGTGGCAGGCACCGGCGACGTCACCGTCGTGGAGAATGGCGACAAGCTGAAGGTGGTCGACCCAAGCGCGCTGATCCAGCGCCATGCCTGCACCGGCTGCGGCGTCCACATGCATGGACCGGTCGAGCGCGACCATCCGTTCAAGGGCCTGAGCTTCATTCATCCCGAGCGTTTCGAGGAAGACGGCTGGTCGCCGCCGGGCTTTGCC
>NZ_RZSG01001395.1:0-641 GCF_003997725.1 Mesorhizobium sp. M4A.F.Ca.ET.050.02.1.1 | reverse complement strand
GTGCAGATGTTGGAGGTGGCCTTGTCGCGGCGGATATGCTGCTCGCGCGTCTGCAGCGCCAGCCGGTAGCCGGGACGCCCCTTGCTGTCGGTGGACTGGCCGACCAGGCGGCCGGGCATCAGCCGGGTCAATTTGTCGGAGACGGCGCAATAGGCGGCGTGCGGGCCGCCGAAGCCCATCGGCACGCCGAAGCGCTGCATCGGACCGACGGCGATGTCGGCGCCCAGTTTGGCCGGAGCATCGGTCAGCGTCAGGCCAAGCGGATCGGCGATGAAGATGACCAGCGCGCCGATGGCGCGGGCTTTCTCGATCGCCGCCTTGTGGTCGCCATAGACGCCGAAGGTGTCCGGCCAGGAGACGAGCAGCGCGGCGGTGTTGTCGTCGATCGTCTCGCCGTCGACCTCTGTGCCGAGCGGCTCGGCGCGGGTGCGCACGACGTCCAGCGTCTGCGGATGCGGCGTGCCGGCAATCGCCACCTTGGTGCGTTTGTCGCGGTGATGGCGAAGGGCAATGCCGACGGCCTCGGCAACGGCGGTGGCTTCGTCGAGCAGCGAAGCCGACGCCACCGGCAGGCCGGTCAGTTCGGTGACCAGCGTCTGGAAGTTGAACAACATTTCCAGCCGGCCCTGGCTGATCTCGGC
>NZ_RZSG01001394.1:0-643 GCF_003997725.1 Mesorhizobium sp. M4A.F.Ca.ET.050.02.1.1 | reverse complement strand
CGGGACGTCGTCGTCGAAGCCGATGTTGCCGCCCAGATCGGTGCTCACCGTCGAGGTCGCCTGGTCGTGGTCGCCATCGGTCACCGTCGCCGTCGCCGACAGCGTCACCAGGCCGCTGCCGAGGTCGATGTGGGCGTTGTTGTTGGTGGTGTCGAGGCTCTCGGGCAGGTGGTCGATCTGCTGGGACTGGGTCAGCGTCACGGTGCCGTTCGCATCGACGGCGATCCTGAAGATCTCGCCATGCGAGGCGGTCGAGCCGACGATGTCGTTGCCGACCTTGGCCAGGGTGATCGCTTCACCCTGGCTGGTCAGGCCGGAGGCCGAGTTGGTGACGTTGAGCGTGTAGCCGCTGATCACCGTCGAGCCGGCGCCGTCGGCGCCATAGCTCGGCGTCACCGCCGCCAGGAAGGCGGCCGCGAAGCTCGCGCTCGCCGTGTCGGAGGCCGGCCCGATCGTCTGGGCGTCCTGCGTCACCAGCGTGATGGCGCTCTCGTTGACCGTGCCGACCGTCAGCGACGGGACGTCGTCGTCGAAGCCGATGTTGCCGCCCAGATCGGTGCTCACCGTCGAGGTCGCCTGGTCGTGGTCGCCATCGGTCACCGTCGCCGTCGCCGACAGCGTCACCAGGCCGCTGCCGAGGTCG
>NZ_RZSG01001393.1:0-645 GCF_003997725.1 Mesorhizobium sp. M4A.F.Ca.ET.050.02.1.1 | reverse complement strand
CCTCAACGTCATGCAGTCAGCCTATGTCGAGACGGCCGAGCTCAAGGGCCTCTCGGCTTTCGCGGTCATCCGCAAGCATGCGTTCCCGAACGCCATCGCGCCGATCATCAATGTCGTCATGCTCAACCTTGCCTATCTGGTGGTCGGCGTCGTCCTGGTCGAGGTGATCTTCGTCTATCCGGGCATAGGCCAATATCTCGTTGACCACGTCACCAAGCGCGACGTCCCCGTCGTCCAGGCGGTCGGCCTGATCTTCGCGGCCGTCTACATCAGCCTCAACATCATCGCGGACATTGCGGCGATTGTCGCCAACCCGCGGCTCAGGCATCCGAAGTAGGGAACGGCGATGCTCGACATAAAACGCATTCCCATCCCGGCACTGATCGGCATCGTGCTGACGGCGATGTTCGTGCTGGCGGCGATCTTCGCGCCATTGATCGCGCCGCATGACAATGCCGAGATCGTCGGCGACGTCTGGGAACCGATGTCGGCAGCCCATTGGCTGGGCACCGACAATCTCGGCCGTGATCTGTTGTCGCGCATGATCTACGGCGCCCGCATCACACTGTTCATCGCGGTGCTGGCCACCGCGCTGTCCTTCTCGCTCGGCGCAATCCTCGGTTTCTCGGCAGCAGTGTTCGGCGG
>NZ_RZSG01001392.1:0-646 GCF_003997725.1 Mesorhizobium sp. M4A.F.Ca.ET.050.02.1.1 | reverse complement strand
GCGCTCGATAAAAGCGGACAGGGACACGAGCTCGCCGCCCGCAACCCTGACGAACCACTTCGCCAGTTCGCCTCGGCCCTGCTTGCCCGGCTGATCGCCACGCGGGATGGCGGGACGCCAGCGTACCCCTCGGCGGAGGCGTTTCGGACCGATCTCAACGCCCTGTCTTCAGTGCTCGAAGCGATCGGCGGACGCGCGGTAGCCAGGCGTTTCGTCCAGCCGCTGCTTTGGCAGGTCGGAAGCTTCGGCTTCCGCACGGTTTCGCTCGACGTCAGGCAGAACTCCACGGTCGTCAACCGCGTGCTGGCCGAGCTGTTTGCGCTGACAAATCCCGCTGACCCGGTGGCAGTCGGCACGCCGCTATGGTCGGCGCGCATTCGTGCTGCCTTGAGCCAGGGCGAGCAGCTGAAGATCAACGCAGACCGGCTCTCGCCTGAAGGCAGGCGAACTACTTTCGACGTTCTCGGTCATCGCCAGGCACATCTCCGGATCGGATGGCGACGCGGTCGGCGCTTTCGTTCTCAGCATGACCCGCTCGGCCGACGACCTGCTCGCTGTCTATCTGCTGGCGCAATATTGCGGCCTTTCGACCGCGTCGCCATCCGATCCGGAGATGTGCCTGGCGATGACCGAGAACGTCGAAAGT
>NZ_RZSG01001391.1:0-651 GCF_003997725.1 Mesorhizobium sp. M4A.F.Ca.ET.050.02.1.1 | reverse complement strand
GCCTCAAGGCGGCATGGATGATCGACCAGGGCGATGCACCGCGTCGGGCCCGTCGGCGAGGCGCAGCGTGCGCAAATGCGTCCATGAGCGCGCCAGCGGCGTGTCCTGGCTGATGCCTTGCGCGCCGAACATCTGCACCGCCTCGTCGGTGACCTTGAGCGCGACGCGCGGCGCCACGACCTTGATCTGGCTGATCCAGGGCGCGGCAGCGCGGGCATCGCCCTGGTCGATCATCCATGCCGCCTTGAGGCAGAGCAGTCTCGCCATCTCGATCTCCATGCGGCATTCCGCGATGATGTCGAAATTGGCGCCGAGTTTCGCCAGGGGCTGTCCGAAGGCCTCGCGGCGCACCGAGCGCTGGCACAGCATCTCCAGCGCCATCTCGGCCTGGCCGATGGCGCGCATGCAGTGATGGATGCGGCCCGGTCCCAGCCGCCCCTGTGCGATCTCGAAACCCCTGCCCTCGCCGAGGATCAGGTTCGACGCCGGCACGAGCACATTGTCGAACCTGAGATGCATGTGGCCGTGCGGCGCATCGTCGTCGCCATAGACCTGCATGGCCCGCAGCTTGGTCACGCCCTTCGCATCGGAAGGCACCAGGATCATCGAATGTTGGCGATGCCGAGGGTCATCGCCGGAACCTGTCCTGAC
>NZ_RZSG01001390.1:0-654 GCF_003997725.1 Mesorhizobium sp. M4A.F.Ca.ET.050.02.1.1 | reverse complement strand
CCCGAAATCAGCCGGTCCGGAGCCGGCGCGCCGGCCTCCGGCTCGGCGCTTGCGACATCGACAGAGAGAAAATTCGGCGCCGCCATCAGACCTTGTCCAGCGCCTGTTCGAGGTCGGCGACGATGTCGTTGACGTCCTCGATGCCGACCGAAAGACGGACCGTGTCCGGCCCGGCGCCGGCCTTGATCTTCTGCTCGTCGGAAAGCTGGCGGTGCGTGGTCGAGGCCGGATGGATGACCAGCGACTTGGTGTCGCCGACATTGGCAAGATGCGAGAAAAGCTCCAGCGCCTCGACGAACTTGACGCCCGCCGCGTAGCCGCCTTTGAGACCGAAGGTGAACACCGCGCCCGCGCCCTGCGGCGAATATTTCTTCTGCAGGGCGTTGTTCTTGTCGCCCGGCAGGCTGGGATAGCTCACCCACGCGACCTTGGGATGGTTCGAAAGCCAGCCGGCGACGCTCGCCGCATTGTCGCAGTGGCGCTGCATGCGCAGCGGCAGCGTCTCCAGTCCGGTCAGGATCAGGAAGGCGTTGAAGGGCGAGATCGCCGGGCCGATGTCGCGCAGGCCGAGTACGCGCGCGGCAATCGCAAAGGCGAAATTGCCGAAGGTCTCGTGCAGCACGATGCCGCCATATTCGGGGCGCGGTTCTGACA
>NZ_RZSG01000138.1:0-10797 GCF_003997725.1 Mesorhizobium sp. M4A.F.Ca.ET.050.02.1.1 | reverse complement strand
CGCCAGAGCAACCTCGAGCGGGTGCGCTGGCGCAACCGAGCGACCGGCGCCGATGAACAGGAAGAGATGGCGGATCGGCCGCGTCGTCTCGGCGCCGACCCCAACACGGACTGGCTGGCGAAATGCAACGTGGCGCTCGACGCCAAGGGTTTTGTCCGCACCGGAGCGGAGGTAGCGCCGCGACATGGCCTGATGGAGACGAGCCGCAGTGGCGTGTTTGCCATCGGCGACGTTCGCTGCGGCTCGATCAAGCGCGTCGCCGCCGCCGTCGGCGAGGGCGCCCAGGTGGTGGCGGCGCTGCATGCCTATCTTGCGCAGAACGGCGGCGGCGTTCAATCCGAACCGGCGAGGAGATCGTAATGGACGAATGCCGGCACACGAGCGACATCAAGGACGTCACGCCGAGCGCGCTCGGCTGCGAGGAATGCCTGAAGAGCGGATCGTGGTGGGTGCATCTCAGGCTCTGCCGCACCTGCGGCCATGTCGGCTGCTGCGACGACTCGCCCAACCGCCACGCCACCAAGCATTTCCACGCCACCAGCCATCCGGTCATCGAGGGCTACGACCCGCCGGAAGGCTGGGCATGGTGCTATGTCGACGAGGTGTTCATCGACCTTGGCGACCGCACGACGCCGCAGAACGGGCCGATCCCGAAGTTTGTTTGAGTTTTTTGCGCCGGCCAAGGTGGCGGAACATGTCGATGGCGGTTTAATGACGTGATGAAGGCCAAGCTTCCAGACAAAGCCCGCAAGAGCCTGTCCGTCGCTCGCATCGAGCCGAGAGAGGTGATTGAGCGAACGCTAATCACGGTCACGCCAGCAGCCTACGCTCAGTTTGACGTCCAGCTTGATGCGCCTCCGAAGCCCAACGAGAGATTGCGCAAAACGATGAACGCCCTCTGCCTTGGAAGGATGAATAACAATCTCGCGACGAAACCGCCCTACTTCACCGAACTGGTGACGGTGCGGTCGAGGGCGCCGGGATCGCGGTTGTTGCCGGCGAGCGCGCCGATGATCAGAAGGCTGACGATGATCGGGACAAACAGCATGGCGACACGCGCCTGGACGTAGAAAATGGCGCGCCATTCGTTGCGTTTTTCGGGGTCGTCGTTCATCGCGCTCACTCTGTCCTGCCTCCCGAGGCGGGAGATAGTAGCGAAGCGTTAAACAACCCCTTCCGAATCCGTTAACTCGCGAATTTCGAACGGTCTGCCGCGGCGCGAAAGTTCGTGTCGACAAGACCGCTGCACGCTGTTGGCGCCAATGCTCAGCTCGGCCAACCGGATCAACTGATCGGCAGGGCAAACAGCCTGCCTCCGGCCGGCACCACGTCGTCGATGCCGGCAAGCCGCAGGCAGTGCCAGGCCATGGCGTGGTTGGACGAGGTGACGGGAATGCCATGCGCTGCTCCAGCGCCGCAACGGCCTCGGCGACGCGCAGGCTGGTGCAGGAGATGAAGATCGCGTCCACGCCGGGCACCGCGGCCATGCGCTCGGCCGCCGCCTCGATCGAGGCGAGCGAGATGCGGGCGGCCTCGCGGTCGTCGCGCCGGTCGAAGGTGGCGACAGCGGCGATGTCGAGGCCCCGGCCGGTGAAATAGGCGACCAGGCCCCGGTTGATCTCGGGCGCGTAAGGCGTCAGCAGGCCGATGCCCCTGACGCCGAGCGCCTTGAAGGCGGCGAGCGCGCCGGTGACCGGCGTGGTGCAGGCGACGCCGGGCCGCGCCTTGCGGATCTCGGCGAACACGGCTTCCTCGCCCAGCGTCATGGTCGCCGAGGTGCAGCCGAAGCCGACGACGTCGAGCGGGATGCTGGGCAGGATCAGGTCGACGGTCGGCGCGATGCGCGGGCCGATGGCGCGCAGCGTTTCCGGCGTGATGTCGTTGTCGTTGAAGAGACGCGCCTCGTAGAAGGCGACGCCGGGAATGCGCACCAGCGCGCGGAACTCGTGCTCCAGCGTCTGGTCGGTGGCGAGGATCGCAAGCCCGATCGCCGCGCGCGAAGCGAGGCCGCCGTCGATCTCCGAGGGCAGAACGCCGAGATCGACAGGTTCCGAAGCGGCGAGGGGCGCGGCGGCAAGGTTGGCGGACATGGCGTTCCCTTTCTTGTCAGAGCGGGATCGATCCTGCTCTCAGTTCAAAAGTCCATCCATCGAAATCGCCGGCCGGCGCCCGCCGATCAGGTCGGCGGTGATGCGGGCCGAGCCGTGCGACATGGTCCAGCCGATATGGCCGTGCCCGGTGTTGAGGTAGAGGTTGCGCAGCCGCTGCTGTCCGAACTCCGGCAGGTTGTTCGGCGTCATCGGCCTGAGGCCCGCCCACATCTCTGCGCGGTCGTAATCGGCGCCTTCCGGGTAGAGCTCCTCGGTCACGCCTTTCATGAAGGCGAAGTCGGCCGGTCTGTGGCCGGTGTCGTAGCCGGCGAATTCGGCCGTGGCGGTAACGCGCAGGCGGTCGCCGAAGCGCGAAATGGCGACCAGATTGTGCTCGTCGACTGAAGCGATGGTCGGCGGCTGCGGGCGATTGCCGATGGGAATGGTCAGCGAATAGCCCTTGATCGGATAAATCGGCAGGCTGATGCCGACGGCCTTGGCGATCAGCGGGCTGTAGGAGCCGAGCGCCAGCACATAGGCATCGCCCTTGAAGACGCCCTTGTCGGTCCGCACCTGCGCGACGCCGTCGCCCGAGGTCTCGATGCCGGTGATGGTGGTGCCGGTGCGGATTTCGCCGCCGCGCCCGGCGATCTTCGCCGCCAGTGCCCGGGTGAACTTCGCCGGGTCGCCGGTCTCGTCGGTCGGGCAATAGATGCCGCCGGCGATCTTTCCCCGCGCCGAGGCCAGCGACGGATCGAGTGCCACGACGCCCTCGCGATCCAGCAGCCTGATCTCCTGCCCGTCAGACTCCAGCAGCTTCATATGCTCGACGCCTTTGTCGAGCGCCTGCTGGCTGCGGTGGAAATACAGGATGCCGCGATCGTTGCGATCGTAGTCGATCGCCTCGTCGGCAATCACCTCGCGCAGCACGCTCTGCGAATAGGCGGCAAGGCGATGCTTGAGCAGCGTGTTGCGCCTGGCCTTTTCCGCCGTGCACTCCATCAGGAAGCGCCACGACCAGCTGTAGAGCCTGGGATCGGCCGACATCCTGAAGCGCAGCGCCTGGTCCTTCAGCACCAGCGATTTCAAAAGGATCATCGGCGCTTTCGGCGAGGACCAGACGAAGGAATGGCCGGGCGCGATCATGCCGGCATTGCCCCAGCTGGTCTCGGCGGCGACTTGCGGCTGGCGCTCGATGAGCGCCACCTCGTGCCCGTCCTTCTGCAGCTGGTAGGCGGTGGTGACGCCAACCACGCCGCCACCCAGCACGATCACGCGCATGACGCCTCCGGAGATCGCAAAGCGGGGGCAGTTTAGTGAGGAATCGGGATTTGCAAAGGAGGAAGCCGCCAGACTGGCTGGCGTGGCCCAGCAACTAACTTGGACCGACACAATTTGGTCGGTTCGTGCTTCCGTGGGTCGTCTGTATCAGAGTGCGCTACAGCTTTTCCAGTCGCAAAGTGACCGCCTTCGGCATCGTGAAGTTTCCATCTCGGCCACCGGAAGTGTCGAAACAACAGTGATTCGCCGAAGAGCTTACGTTCACCTGAAAGGTTACCTTGCCTGCCGGCAATGAATACGTCCCCCCATTGTTGTAGAAATTAGGATTGAGCAGATTGGGTCCCTCAATGGTATCCATCTGATTGGCTTGCGTAATATCAAGCGTAGCCGACTCGCCGTTCAGCTTCGCAACGACCAACGCCAGCGAGTAGTTTGCGCGTAGGGGCGAATCCGCCGTCGGCTTGATGCTTACGGTCACTCTGTATTGGCCGGCTTGTGTCGGAAGAGGGCAGGCCCAATTCGCAGAGCCTGGGACGCCAAAACTAGGCAACGGGTCGGATGTTTCGCTAATGTTGCACTCCGCAGCGAGACGGTCCTCCGGGGGAATCGTCTTCGGGAGGGCTGTCAAAACAACTACGTCGCCAGCACCCGCTGCGGCAGCATTGACAATTAGCTGCTCGTCGTCTCCGCCTGGTTTCGGGCGCCTTACCGTGATGAGTTGAGTGTCGGCAGTCAGGGATTTGGGAAGCCCTTTGGCGCGCTTCGCCGCACTACCAGACCACTTAACTTTGATCGGGTTCGGCATTTTGCCGGAAGGATTGTATATAACCCTGAAGGTCACCTCGTTTTTCGTGGCTCTCTCGGGAATGATCGACACTGCTCTGCGCTGAGAAGCAGCCTCTTCTTTAAGACACGCCTGATATGCCGCCAATGAATTATCGTCGAGGCCCGTCCAGGCTATGTTCGTGAAAGATTGCTTAGTGAGCGATTCGTTACTGTTATTGCTCAGCGTCTTAATATTCTGCTGAAATCTGCTCCAATCGGCTCCCATAGGAACGCCATATATCACGGCGTTCGCGCCAGCAGACTGCTTTATAGTATCGTACTGGCCCTGGCTGACGTTCCTTGCAGAACGCCAGTCGCTGTACGCAAAATCCACTTTGCTGTAGGTAGCAATGACGAGAGCTGTGTCGCAGTCGGCTGCGAAAGCACTGCTAGAAAGAGGCCACAAAAGTGAGCAAAAGAAGCTTATCCATAGCTTAGCCAAATTACCCTCCCCCCGATGAGCAACTACGTATTAAGGCATCACTCCACCTTTGTTTGCAAGGGCTGCCGACAAATATTCGCCGACCTGATGATCGCGCTGGCATAACGCAGAGGTGTGCCGATGCTCCGAGCGCTTCCTTTAGCCCAGCGCCTGCTCCAAATCCGCGATCAAATCATCCCCATCCTCGATGCCGGCCGAGAGCCTGACCAGCGAATCCGATATCCCGATCGCGCCGCGCTTCTCCGCCGGGATCGAGCCGTGCGTCATCAGCGCGGGATGCTCGATCAGGCTTTCGACGCCGCCGAGGCTTTCGGCCAGCGTGAACAGCTGCGTGCGCTCGAGGAAGCGTTTCGTGCCGGCAAGGTCGCGGTCGAGATCGACCGAGATCATGCCGCCGTAGGCGTGCATCTGGCGTTTGGCGATTTCGTGCTGCGGGTGGCTGGCGAGGCCGGGATAGATGACGCGGCGCACGTCGTTACGACTTTCCAGCCACTCGGCGATCTTCAGGCCGTTGGCGGAATGGCGCTCCATCCGCAGCGCCAGTGTCTTGATGCCACGCAGCGCCAGAAAGGAGTCGAACGGGCCGGAGATGGCGCCGATGGCGTTCTGCAGGAATTTCAGCCGGTCGGCCAAATCCTGGTTGTCGCCGACCACGGCGACGCCGCCGACCATGTCGGAATGGCCGTTGAGGTACTTCGTCGTCGAGTGGACGACGATGTCGATGCCGAGCTCGAGCGGGCGCTGGATGTAGGGGCTGCAAAAAGTGTTGTCGGCGACGGTGAGCAGGCCCTTGCGCTTTGCCAGCGCCGCCACCGCTTCGAGGTCGACGATGCGCAGCAGCGGGTTGGTCGGCGTCTCGACCCAGAGCAGTTTCGTCTCCGGGCGGATGGCGGCCTCGACGGCGGCAAGGTCGGTGAAGTCGGCGAAGCTGACCTGCAGCCCGGCCGAGCGCTTGCGCACCCGCTCCAGCAAGCGAAACGTGCCGCCATAGATGTCGTCGGTGGCGACGATATGGGCGCCGGCATCGAGCAGCTCCAGCACGGTCGAGATCGAGGCCAGGCCGGAGGCGAAGGCGAAGGCTTTGGTGCCGCTTTCGAGATCGGCCACGGCGCGCTCGAAGGCGAAACGGGTCGGGTTCTGGCTGCGGGCGTATTCAAACCCCTTGTGCACGCCGGGCGACTGCTGGCCGTAGGTGGAGGTGGCGTAGATCGGCACCATCACCGCGCCGGTCGTCGGGTCGTGACTCTGGCCGCCATGGATGGTGCGGGTCGAAAAGGCCAGGCGGTTCTTGCCCGGTGTTCCGTGTACGGTCATCTTGCGCGGCGCCTCAGATGGTTGATCAGGTCGATGCGGGTTATCAGGCCGATGAACTCCTCGCCGTCGAAGACGATGGCGACCTCGTTACGGTCGAAGACAGGCAGCAGCGCATCGAGCGTCTGATTGGCCTGCAGCGTGTGCAGATTGGAGGTCATGGCGGTGCGCACCGGACCGTTGAAGCGGTCCCAGCGACCGTCATAGGGGCCGTCGACCTTGGCCAGAATGTCGCCCTCGTCGACGATGCCGACCAGCTTGCCATTGTCGAGCACCGGCAGTTGCGAGACATCGGAGCGGCGCATGCGGCCATAGGCATTGAGCAGGCTTTCCTCGGGGCCGACCCAGACCGTGTCGCCGGTGCGGTGCGAACGCATGACGAGGTCACGCAAATCGCCATGCTGTTCCTGCTCGGCCAGGCCCTGCTCGGCCAGCCAGAAATCGTCGAAGACCTTCGACAGGTACTTGTTGCCGCTGTCGCAGACGAAGGTGACGACCCGCTTGGACACCGTCTGCTCGCGGCAATAGCGGAGCGCGGCCGACAACAGCGTGCCGGAAGAGGAGCCGGCCAAAATGCCTTCGCGGGAGAGAAGATCGCGCACCGCCAGCATGCTCTGCTTGTCGGGGATGGAATAGGCCTTCCTGACCAGCGACAGGTCGGCATTGGGCGGTACGAAATCCTCGCCGATGCCTTCGACGGTCCAGCTGCCGGCCTCTTCCATCTTGCCGGTCTTGATCAGCGGCGCCAGCACCGAGCCGACCGGGTCGGCCAGCACCATCTCGGTCTTCGGCGAATGTTTCGCGAAATAGCGGCCGAGCCCGGTCAGCGTGCCGCCGGAGCCGACGCCGACCACCGCCGCGTCGACATCGCCGTCGAGCTGGGCGAGGATTTCCGGGCCGGTGGTGGTCTCGTGCGCCAGCGGGTTGGCCGGATTGGCGAACTGGTTGGCATAGAAGGCGCCGGGCGTTTCGGCGGCGATCTTCTCGGCCATGTCCTGATAATATTCGGGATGACCCTTGCCGACATCGGAACGGGTCATGCGCACCTCGGCGCCGAGCGCGCGCAGATGCTGGATCTTCTCGCGCGACATCTTGTCGGGGACGACGAGGATTATGCGGTAGCCCTTGGGGATGCCGACCTGGGCAAGGCCAAGGCCGGTATTGCCGGCGGTCGCCTCGACTATTGCGCCGCCGGGCCTGAGCTTGCCCTGCCGCTCGGCGGCGGCGATCATCGACAGCGCGATGCGGTCCTTGATCGAGCCGCCGGGATTCTGGCTTTCGAGCTTGATGAACAGCCGGCACTTGCCGGTGTCGAACTTGGTCAGCTCGACGATGGGCGTCTGGCCGATCAGGTCGAGCACCGACGCATAGGGCGGACGCAGGCGGGAGAGGGTGCTCTCGGGCGGGGCACTGGCGGGTGCGGCTTTCCTGTGCTCGCTCATGTCAGGCGCTCCATTGGTCAAAACCTAGCGTCTTTTCCAGCCGATCGCAGCCGGAAAGAAGATAGACCGTGCCAATCAAGTGGCCAGACGGGGAATGAAATTCCTCCCGCTGCGTTCGTCATCCTCGGGCCTGATCCGAGGATCCTGGATGGGCTTCGGCTCGTCGCGAAGATTCATGCGAGAAGGATCGCCAGCGCTCGTTCCATGCTGGCTGCTCAGATGCGCGAGCGGATCGCCCAGCCGAGCCCGAGCAATCCCACCAGCATCGTCAGTATTCCGATATAGAGCCATTGCGTCTGGCCGGTCATGAAGCTTCCCCGGACAAGACCCAGGCCCTGAAGGGACCAGAGCAGGCCGATCGCCAGCACGATCAGGGCCAGCACAAACCGCATCAATCGCATCGGTGGAATTCCCTTCGCAAGTCGATCGTCAACTCAGTCACGGCAGCAATGAAAGAGCGGAAGGAAGCGATCCAATCGTGTCCCTCTGTACTTGCGTATTGATGCCCGATCCAGCCAGACACGGCCAGAAGACCGGCGCGAATGATCATCGAGAATACGCCGCGCAAGGCGGGAAGACTCATGACAAACTGTTTCCCGGCGACTCCAAACGTGTGCCATTGCCATGGAACCGCCAGATGACGGCCGCATTTCCTGCCTTAATTGCTTCATAACGGCTGGGGTCTGTCCAAACGGAGCCATTCCCCAAAGATGATGAAGACAAAGCAAACCGCGCTTGTCGCGGTAACGGTAGCGGCTGGCCTGATGGTCGGCGCCTCCACCTCCTCCGCCGCCGCCCAATGCGGCCGCGCCTCCTGGTATGCGCTGCACTCGCGCACTGCTTCCGGTGAACGCATGAACCCGTCGGCGCTGACCGCCGCGCACCGCACCTTGCCCTTCGGCACCAAGCTCAAGGTGACCAACAAGAACAACGGTCGCAGCGTCGTGGTTCGCATCAACGACCGCGGCCCGTTCATCAAGGGGCGCGTGCTCGATCTCTCGAAGGGCGCGGCCAACCAGCTCGGCTTCATCGGCTCGGGCCACACCGCCGTGTGCATGGCGCGCGTGTGATATGTCTGACATGTCCGGCAAGAGGGCCGGACATGTTTCCTACACACTTCGGCAACGCACAGTGAGCCGGCTGCCGCCCGTCAAGGCGGATTCTCAACGCCTTGGTCGAAAGAAGCATTGATCATTCGACATGACGTATTGCATCGCAACAATATGTTGTTAACCTCGCCGCGAGACATTTGAGGCTCGGCGCTGCACGCGTTCTTGGGTCGCAAGCAGCAGCGGGGTCCTTGATGTACTACCAGCTCTACGAATTGAACCACGCCGCGCTGCAGCCAGCCCGCGTCTATGCCGACGCGGTGCGGATGTTCTACACCAACCCGCTCAATCCGATCGCGCACACGCCTTGGGGCCGCTCGGTGGCGGCAACCGCCGAACTGTTCGAGCGCACCACGCGCCGCTACGGCAAGCCGCAATTCGGCCTCGACAAGACCGTGGTCGACTGGAAGAGCGTCGACGTCAGCGAAAAGACCGTGTGGTCAAAGCCGTTCTGCAACCTGATCCGTTTCGAGCGGGCCGTTCCCGCCGGCCGCAAGCCCGATCCGAAGCTGCTTATCGTGGCGCCGATGTCGGGACACTACGCGACGCTGCTGCGCGGCACGGTGGAAGCGATGCTGCCTTATGCCGACGTGCACATCACCGACTGGGTCGATGCCCGCATGGTGCCGCTTGCCGACGGCAGCTTCGATCTCGACGACTATATCGACTACATCATCGAGATGTTCCATGCGCTCGGTCCCGACACCCATGTGATGGCGGTGTGCCAGCCCTCGGTGCCGGTGCTGGCGGCGGTGGCGCTGATGGAAAAGCGCGGCGACCCCTTCGTGCCCTCGACGATGACGCTGATGGGCGGGCCGATCGACACCCGCCGCAATCCGACGGCGGTCAATTTGCTCGCCGAGGAAAAGGGCAGCGGCTGGTTCCGCGACAACGTCATTATGCAGGCGCCGTGGCCAGTGCCCGGCTTCGGCCGCGAGGTCTATCCCGGCTTCCTGCAGCTTTCGGGCTTCATGAGCATGAACCTCGACCGCCACATCATCGCTCACAAGGACTTCTTCATGCACCTGGTGAAGCATGACGGCGACAATGCCGAGAAGCACCGCGACTTCTACGACGAATATCTGGCGGTGATGGACCTGACGGCCGAATTCTACCTGCAGACGGTCGACACCGTGTTCGTGCGCCATGCCTTGCCGAAGGGCGAGATGATGCATCGCGGCAATCCGGTCGACACCTCGGCGATCCGCAACGTCGCCCTGTTCACGGTCGAGGGCGAGAACGACGACATTTCCGGCCTCGGCCAGACCCAGGCCGCGCACGATCTGTGCGTCAACATCCCGGCCGACCGGCAGGCCCACTACATGCAGCCGGCGGTTGGCCACTACGGCGTCTTCAACGGCTCGCGCTTCCGCTCCGAGATAGTGCCGCGCATCGTCGACTTCATCACCAGCTACGGCCGCCAGATGCGCGTTGCGGCGAAGCCAAGACTTGTGCGCTCGGCCAAGGGCTGAGCGAGGCGGGGAGTTCGGGACGCCGTCACGGCAGCCTTCAGCGCGCCCGGATCGTCCTGTTGCACAAGTGCCGCTGTCAGGATCGCGGAAGTAACCATGCCGCCAATCAGGCCAGACTCGTAATTGACACGGACTGTAAATCGCCCTTAACGTTTCGTTAACAACAAGGGCGAACGGGGACAATGATTTCCTCACCGATGGCACGGACGCTGCGCTTGTGTGCGGTCGCAGGGCTGGCGATTTCGGGATTGTGGGCGGCGCCCGCAGTCGCCGCGGGAGCGATGGTGACCGGCGGCCTGACCTCTCAGCCGATCGGACACTACGATTTCTGCAAGGCAAATCTCGGCGAATGCTCGATCCGGCCGGCCAATCTGGCGCCGGCCAAGATGACCGATGCGTTCCTGCGCAAGCTCGCCAGCATCACCGCCAAGGTCAACGCCGCCGTCAAGCCGATGAGCGACTACGACATTTACGGCAAGGACGAAGTCTGGGCCTTTCCCGACAAGGGCGTCGGTGACTGCGAGGACTATGTGCTGGAAAAGCGCCGCCAGCTCTACCGCATGGGTGTGTCGCTCGCCGATCTGCTGATCACCGTCGTGCGCAAACCCGATGGTGAAGGCCACGCGGTGCTGACTGTGCGCACCGACAGGGGCGACTATGTGCTCGACAATCTGAACGACAAGGTCAAGGCCTGGGACGAGACCGGCTACCGCTTCCTCAAGCGCCAGGCGATCGACAACACCGGGCGCTGGGTGTCGATCCGTGGCGGCCAGCAGGTGCTGGTCGGCGCGGTGCAGTAACCGACGATTGAGTCTGCATTCCAAG
>NZ_RZSG01001389.1:0-654 GCF_003997725.1 Mesorhizobium sp. M4A.F.Ca.ET.050.02.1.1 | reverse complement strand
CTTCTGGCCGGCGATCAGCGCCAGGTCTTCGGCGGCGACCGAAGGCTTCTTCGAATCGCCGGTCGCCTCGCCAACGCCCATGTTCAGCACGATCTTGTCGAGGCGCGGAACCTGCATGTCGTTGTCGTAGCCGAACTGCTCCTGCAGCGCCTTGCGGATGGTCTCGTTGTAGACCTTCTTGAGGCGCGGCTCGTTCTTGGCAGCCGCCTGCTTGGTTTCAGCCTTAGCCATTGATGACTTCTCCCGAACGCTTGGCGACGCGCACCTTCTTGCCGTCCTTCTGGATGGTGAAACCGACGCGGGTCGGCTTGCCGTCCTTGGGGTCGGCCAGCGCGATGTTCGACAGGTGGATCGGCGCTTCCTTGGTGATGATCCCGCCCTCTTGGGACTGGGTCTGCTTCTGGTGACGGCGGATCAGGTTGACGCCGCGCACCAGCGCGGTGTCTTCCTTCGGCTGCACCGACAGAACTTCGCCCGAACGGCCCTTGTCCTTGCCGGCAAGCACGACGACCTTGTCGCCTTTTCTGATCTTCTGCATTGGTCCGGCTCCTTACAGCACTTCAGGCGCGAGCGAGATGATCTTCATGTGGTTCTTGGCGCGAAGTTCGCGCGGAACCGGTCCGAAGATACGCGTGCCGATCGGCTCTTTCTTGT
>NZ_RZSG01001388.1:0-656 GCF_003997725.1 Mesorhizobium sp. M4A.F.Ca.ET.050.02.1.1 | reverse complement strand
TGTGGCGCATCACGAAGCCGGGCACGCGGTGGCCGCCATCGTTTTGCACCGTCAGACGTTCGACGACGACCGTGAACTCCCTGCTTTCTCAAGTGTTAGTATTTACCCCGACGCCGGTGACGGAGAGTGCGGTGGTGTTGTCGAAGGCGCGGGTTTTTATTCAGCGCAAGGATTCACCTCGAAGCGAAAGCCGATTTTCGAGGACGATATGGATCGATGTTTGGAACGCGATGATGCGATCCGGGAGATAGTTGCGTGTCTGGCAGGTCCTTTTGCAGACTCCGCATTCGAAGGCTATCTGGACCCGCGCGATATGGCGATGAATGCGTCCGATGGGAATGAGGGGAGCTGCGACTACGCGGATGCCAAGCGAATCTATGGTGAGTTGCGGTTCCTGATGCCGCGCCGCCCCCGTTGGAGGCGGATCGAAGATCGCACGGCCCGGCTAGTACTCGCTCACTGGTCAGCCATCGAAGCATTGGCCGCGCATTTGCTGGTCAAGCATGATCTCCAATTCGATGAGGCTCTGACGATTGTTGCGCCGCATCTTCCGCCCATGCCAGCAGCTACGCCGCCAGAGCGTCATCCGCAGCCTGCTTGATCAGCCATTCGATGTGATTTGACCACATCTGCAACACCTCGCGCTTCTCCTTGAC
>NZ_RZSG01001387.1:0-661 GCF_003997725.1 Mesorhizobium sp. M4A.F.Ca.ET.050.02.1.1 | reverse complement strand
CCTTGCCGGTCTTCGGCTCATAGCTGCGCGCCGATTCCGCGATGCGCTTGACCTGCTCGTCGATTTCCGTGTCCGGCACATCGAACACCTGGCGTGTCACCTTGATGTCGGAGAAATCCTTGATCTCGATCGCCGGGATGATCTCGTAGTTGAGGCGGAACTCGAAATCGGCGCCGCCGGCCAGGATCTTTTCGGCCTCTTTCTCGTCCTCGGTCATGATCACTTCAGGCTGCATGGCGGCCTTCTCGCCGCGCCCGGTGATGATCGAACGCGTCGAATCGTTGAGGATCTCGTTGACGACCTCGGCCATGAACGACTTGCCGTAGACCTTGCGCAGGTGCTGCACCGGCACTTTGCCGGGGCGGAAGCCATTGATGCGAACCTTGTTGCGGGCATCCGTAAGCCGCGCCATCAGCTTGGCTTCCATGTCACCGGCCGGCACGGTGATCTTGATCTCGCGCTTGAGACCGGAGTTGAGCGTTTCGGTGACCTGCATCATAAAACCTTTGTTCTCACCCATGAGACTGCCAGACGGCCCATGCCGCTTACAGCCTGCCGGTATAATCTTGCCGGGAATGGCTTTTGGTAACGGAAACTTGCGGTTTGACCGCTAAAGCGGCTCAAAGCCTTTCCAAACTGCGTTCCAAAATGTGAATAAGTC
>NZ_RZSG01001386.1:0-664 GCF_003997725.1 Mesorhizobium sp. M4A.F.Ca.ET.050.02.1.1 | reverse complement strand
GTCGGTGACGACGATGCGCGTGTTGCCGTAGCCCGCTTCGCGCACCATCGAATAGAAGGTCGCGGCGTTGGCGGTGTGCAGGCGCACGCAGCCATGCGAGGCCGGACGCCCGAGATACTTCACCGCGCCGGTGCCGTGGATGGCGTAGCCGCCACGGAAGAACACTGAGTATGGCATCGGCGACATCTCGTATTTGCGCGAATACCACATCCGGGCCGTCCACTGCGGGCGGTAGCTGCCGCGCGGCGTGAAGTAACCCTTGCGGGCGGTGGACACGCTCCAGCGGTACAGCACCTGGCCGTATCTGCTGACGGTCATCGTTTGTGAGGATACATCGATATTGGCCACCAGGGCGGCAGCCTTGCCTGCGACCGAGGTGCCGAACAGCGCGGTCGCCAGTATCGTTGCCATGAGAACAGTCTTTTTCATGCGATCAAACCCCTTTGATTGCCCCTTGCATGCCTGCCATCACGCGATTTTTCAGCATTTTAACGGCAGGTGAATGAAGTAACACACACTCGTTGATGAATTCGCCAATCCAAAGCAGCGAATTTGAACGAATTTCCCGCCATAGTTGCCGCCGCGACACGTAGTTTCAACGACTTCGCCGTCGCGCTTGCCAGTCGCCCGCTTCGCTGCTCAACTTCAGGAATGACCGAACGAC
>NZ_RZSG01001385.1:0-664 GCF_003997725.1 Mesorhizobium sp. M4A.F.Ca.ET.050.02.1.1 | reverse complement strand
TCGAGCGCCAGCGCGCCGGCAAGGTGCGGCATTCCATCCTTCACGTCGACATTGATCTGACCACGGGGGCGCTCGCCGCCGGGCCGTTCGCCACCGCCCATGACGCGTCGCTGTCGTTGAAGCTCGACCAGGAGGGCATCCGCGTCTCGGACCTCAAGGCCAGGCTCTTCGGCGGCGCGCTGACCGGCCTGTTCGAGCTGAAGAACAATGACGGCACCGGGCTTTTCTCCGGCCAGATGAAGCTCGCCGGTGCCGATCTTTCGGCCCTGTTGCCAAATGCCGGCCTGAGCGGCAGTGGCGATGTCTCGACGGCGCTGTCGACCAGCGGCAAGTCCGTCGATGCGATGGCAGCCGCTCTGTCCGGTTCCGGTACGGCGACGCTGAGGGGGCTCACCATCGCCGGCGTCAACCCGGACGCCTTTCCCGCCTTCGTCGAGAAGGCCGATTCGATCGGGCGCGATATCGACGCGGCCAAGACCGCAGGCTTCGCGCCGGAGATCGCAGCCAATGGCAATTTTGCCGCCAAAGACACCGAGATTGCCTTCACGGTGGCCGGCGGCACGCTGCGTGCGCCGCCGATCAGCCTCGACAATCCGGCGGCGACGCTGTCCGCCGACGTCACGGCGAATCTCAACGCCAGCACCGTCTCGGCAAAGGGCGCCAT
>NZ_RZSG01001384.1:0-666 GCF_003997725.1 Mesorhizobium sp. M4A.F.Ca.ET.050.02.1.1 | reverse complement strand
AAGATGCACGTCCTCGGGACGGATCGACACAGAAGCTTTGCGCAACCCCGCCGGCATGGCGAGGCCCGGAATGGCGGTGCCGAGGATGGTGGTGCGCCCGGCGCTGTCGACCTCGGCCGGCAACAGGTTGGTGATGCCGATGAAGTCGGCGACGAAGGCGTCGGCCGGCTTGCGGTAGATCTCGATTGGCGGCGCCGCCTGCAATATCTTGCCGTGGCCCATGACGACGACCAGATCGGCCATGGTCATCGCCTCGCGCTGGTCGTGGGTGACGACGATGGTGGTGATACCGAGCCGCTGCTGCAGCTGGCGCAGTTCCACCTGCATCGCCTCACGTAATTTGGCGTCTAGCGCCGACAGCGGCTCGTCGAGCAGGAACAGTTTCGGCGACAGGGCGAGCGCGCGGGCAATCGCCACGCGCTGGCGCTGGCCGCCCGAAAGCTTGGCAACGGGCCGGTCTGCGAAGCCCGCCAGATGGATCAGCGTCAGCAACTCGTCGACCCGCTTCTTCTGCTCTTCCCTGGAGGCGCCACGGATGCGCAGCGCATAAGAGATGTTGTCGCCGACCGACAGATGCGGAAACAGCGCCAGCGACTGGAACACCATGCCGAGATTGCGCTTGTGCGTCGGCAGCGGCGTGATGTCCTCGCCGTCGAGCACGATGGC
>NZ_RZSG01001383.1:0-672 GCF_003997725.1 Mesorhizobium sp. M4A.F.Ca.ET.050.02.1.1 | reverse complement strand
CACCACCAGCGACGGCGTGGTACCGGGCCCCGGGAAAACGAACTCGCGGCTGGCGACGCCACGCGTCACCTGGACATAGACGAGGCCGTTGACGACATGGTTGCGGCGCACCACCTCGCGCAGGATGAGCGGCAGCACACGCTGCGTCACCGGCCAGTCGATCGACAGTTCGGAAAGCGACCGGCTCAGCCGGCCGAGATGGCGCGGCATGTCGACAATGAAGCCGCGAGCCACCTCGCAGACCTCATAGACGCCGTCGGCGAACTGATAGCCGCGATCCTCGATATGCACCGAAGCGTCGGCATGAGCGACATAGCGCCCGTTCACATAGGCAATGCGCGGCATGGATCACCCCTGAAGACTTTCGGTTTGTTTAAGCGATTCCGCCGCGGCCGTAATCGGCAATCGGCCGGCTGGGCGCCGCTGGATCAAGTACAGCTGTCCTCAGACGCCCAGCGACTTCAGCTTGCGGTGCAGGGCGGAGCGCTCCATGCCGATGAACTCGGCGGTCTTCGAGATGTTGCCGCCGAAGCGGTTGATCTGGGCGATCAGGTAGTCCTTCTCGAACTGTTCGCGCGCCTCGCGCAGCGGCAGCGCCATGATGTGTTGGTCCGATTGGTTGGGCGTGCGCGGCATGACGTCGCCGATCTCCGACGGTAGCAGATCGGCGGT
>NZ_RZSG01001382.1:0-674 GCF_003997725.1 Mesorhizobium sp. M4A.F.Ca.ET.050.02.1.1 | reverse complement strand
GTCCCATTGCGTCGCCCCGCGCATTTGAGTGCTGGCGGCCGTGACCACAACTATGACCACGACGAGCGAGAGCAGCCAGGATGCCGGCACGCCGGCTATCAGGAAGCCGATGAAGGCCAGCAGCAGCGCTTCCGGCAGAAAGCCCAGGGCGCCGCCGGTTGTCGGGCGCGACATGCGCGACCATTCGTAGAAGATGGTGCAGGCGATGAAGCTGCAGAGCAAGCGGAACGGCATGCCGCCGAGCCAGGTGAGTCCGAGGGTGACGGCGGCCAGCACGAGCGCCGAAATCACACGCAGCTGGAGATTGCTCATCTGGCCGCCGCTCACGAAGCGACGTCTTGGGCGGCAAGCCCGCCGAAACGGCGCTCGCGGCTTGCGAAGTCGCGCAGCGCGTCGGCCAGGTGTTCCCGGCTGAAATCGGGCCAGTAGCAAGGCAGGAACACAAGCTCGCTGTAGGCCGCCTGCCAGAGAAGGAAATTCGACAACCTGAGCTCGCCGCTTGTGCGGATGACCAGCTCCGGGTCGGGAATGCCATCGGTGTCGAGCGCGCCGGCAAAGGCCTCCGCCGTGATAGCCTCGGCGGTGATTTCGCCGCGCCCGGCAGCCGCGGCAAGCTTGCGCGCCGCGCGCACGATCTCGTCGCGCCCGCCATAGTTGAAGGCAATGACCAGCGT
>NZ_RZSG01001381.1:0-683 GCF_003997725.1 Mesorhizobium sp. M4A.F.Ca.ET.050.02.1.1 | reverse complement strand
TTCGTCATGCTCGGACCGTCGGGCTGCGGCAAGACCACTACCTTGCGCATGATCGCCGGGCTTGAGTTGCCGACCGGCGGCAAGATCCTGCTCGGCGGCGAGGACGTCACGATGCGCCGGGCGCGGGAGCGCGACATCGCCTTCGTCTTCCAGCTCTTCGCACTCTACCCGCACATGAACGTGCGTAAGAACATCGGCTTCCCGCTCTTGGCGCAAGGCATGCCGTCGGCCGAGATCCGCCAGCGGGTGGAGGAGACGGCGAAGCTGCTCCGCATCGATCATTTGCTTAACAAATCGGTCTCCGGCCTTGCCGGCGGCGACCGCCAGCGCGTCGCGCTCGGCCGCGCCATCGTGCGGCGGCCGAAATGCTTCCTGATGGACGAGCCGCTCGGCACCCTCGATACCGAGTTCCGCGATCTGATGGTGCATGAACTGCGCGAGCTGCACAGCCGCATCCACGCCACCACCGTCTACGTCACGCACGACCAGATGGAAGCGATGTCGATGGCCGACAAGATCGCCGTGATGAACCACGGCATCATCGAGCAGTTCGGAACCCCGCGCGAGATCTACGACCGCCCGGCGACGATGTACGTCGCCGAGTTCATCGGCTCGCCGCCGATGAATTTCCTCAAGTTCGGCGGCGGACTGGCCAGGGGCGCGAAGGAGATTCTCGTGCAGGG
>NZ_RZSG01001380.1:0-685 GCF_003997725.1 Mesorhizobium sp. M4A.F.Ca.ET.050.02.1.1 | reverse complement strand
CCGCCCTCGTTAGCGAGGTCACCGGCAAACCGCTTGAAGTCATTCAGTTGCCCGACGAGGCCCTGACCGAGGGCGTGAAGGCAGCCGGCGTTCCCGAGGAGTTCGCCCGCGTCATCGTTTCCTTCGACGCCAACACCCGCTCCGGCCGCATCTCCATGGTGACGGACGCGATCGAGACGCTGTCGGGACGCAAGCCGAAGTCGCTGAAGCAGTTCCTCGAGGCGAACAAGGCAGCGCTCGCCGGCTGAGGCGGCAGCACGCGGTCACAACTGTGAAGGCCGCGCTCCTTGCGGGCGCGGCCTTTCTCTATATCGCCACCTGCGTGCCGATCTCGACCACGCGTCCGGTTGGGATCTGGAAGTACTCTGTCGCATCCGCCGCCGTTCGTGCCAGGCCGATGAACAGCCGGTCCTGCCACAGCGGCATGCCGGAATTGGGAGAGGCTTTCAGCGAACGCCGCGACAGGAAGAAGGACGTCGTCATAATATCGAACTTCCAGCCCTGCTTACGGCAGATCGCCAGCGCGCGCGGGATGTTGGGCTGCTCCATATAGCCGAAGTTCAGCGTCACCCGCATGAACAGTTCGTTGACCGTCTCCATCTTGACGCGGTCGCTGTCGGGCACCACCGGCTGCGGCGCGGTCACCACCGAGAGGATGACGTTCTGCTCGTGCAGCACCTTGTAG
>NZ_RZSG01000137.1:0-10804 GCF_003997725.1 Mesorhizobium sp. M4A.F.Ca.ET.050.02.1.1 | reverse complement strand
ATGCCGATCTCTGCGGCGCTGTCGCCTGCGGCCGTGCGCGAGCGGATCGACAGCCGCGCCACCGAGCCGATCGAGGGCAGCGCCTCGCCGCGGAAGCCGAGTGAGCGGATGTCGAGGATGTCGTCTGAAAGCTTGGAAGTGCAGTGGCGTGCGATTGCCAGCGCCAGTTCCCGCTCCGGGATGCCGGAGCCGTCGTCGGTGACGCGGATCAGGTTCAGCCCGCCGCCGGCGGTGACGATGTCCACGCGGGACGCCCCGGCATCGAGCGCATTCTCCACCAGTTCCTTCACCACGCTCGCCGGACGCTCGATGACCTCGCCAGCGGCGATCTGGTTGATCATCGTTTCGGAAAGCTGGCGGATGGGCATCCGGAGATTATAGGCGGATTCGACAGCATTGGGGGAGGGGTGGAATGACGTTGGCAACAGCCACCGCCGTGATCCCTCGCGCTCCGCTTTGGCCTGCCGGCGTGGCAGCGCAGAAGCTGGCGACCTCACGCCTGTGTCACCAGCCAGTCCCTTACCTTGCGCGCATTGTCGCTGAGTTCGCGGTTCTTTGGCCAGATGACGTAGAACCCGATGCCGGTTCTCAGCACATGATCCGTCACCGGCACCAGCAGCCCCGATGCCACGAGGCGCTCGACCAGGTGCCGCCAGCCGAGCGAGATGCCTTGCCCTTCCATCACCGCCTGGATCACCAGCGCATAGTCGTTGATGCGCAAGCCGCGTTCGGCGTTGCGCAGACTGGTTCCGGCCGACGCGAACCACTCGTCCCAGTTCGGCGCCTCGCGATAGGGTTCCTCCAGATGGATGAGCCGGTGCGTGGCGAGTTCCTCGACCGTTTTCGGCTTGCTGAATTTGGCGAGGTAGCTGGGGCCTGCGACCGGGAAGATCTCCTCGTCGGAGAGCGACAGTGAATGATAGTCCGGCCAGTCGCGCGGCATGCCGCCGCGCACGCCGAGCGGGATTCCCTCGGCGATGATGTCGAGGTCGCGATCGGCGGTCTGGATACGCAGATCGATGCCCGGCAGCTCGTCGCGGAATTGCTGCAGGCGCGGCATCATCCAGAACGAGCCGAAGGCGGTCGACGCGGCCAGCGTGACATGGCCGCCGGTCGCCTGCAGGCGCAGGTCCTCCGCCGATTTGCGGATATGCGAAAGGCCGAGCGAGACATCGGCGTGGAAGCGCTCGCCGGCCTCCGTCAGGACAACCTGGCGATGGCGGCGCTGGAACAGCTTGGCGCCGAGCTGCTCCTCCAGTCCGCGCACGGCATAGGACACGGCCGCCTGCGTCATGCCGAGCTCTCGCCCGGCGGCGGTGAAGCTCGACAGCCGGCCGGCCGCCTCGAAGACGATCAGGCTGCCCGCGGAGGGCAGGAGGTGGCGCAGGCTTCGCATAAGCAGAGTTTATACAAGCGATCAGGATTTTCCAGCGTCACAGCCATATCTCCTGTCGCTAAGTTGGCGGGCTGTTGGAGGATAAATTGTCATGAATGCACCGGCCGTTGCAGTGACCGAACATGCTAACCGCAGAAGCGGCGGCCGCCTGGGGCGCAAGGCGATGCGGGGCGCCCCCATAGCCTCGTTTCCGACGCTGGTGCGCCAGATCCCCGCCTATCAGATGGTTCCCGACGAGGCGGTGGAATTGATCCACCAGGAGTCGCTCGCGATCCTCGAAGAGGTGGGCTGTGAGTTCCGCGACGACGAGGCGATCGCCCTGTGGAAGGCCGCGGGGGCCGATGTCTCGGAAACACGCGTCCGTATCGACCGTGCGCTGTTGATGGAGCTGGTTTCCAAGGTCCCATCGGAATTCACCCTCAACGCCCGCAACCCCGAGCGCACCGTTCGCGTTGGCGGCAAGAATTCCATCTTCGTGCCGATGTATGGCGCGCCCTATGTGCGTGACCTCGACAACAACAGGCGCTACGGCTCGCTCGCCGACCTCAACAATTTCCACAAGCTCGCCTACATGGCGCCGGCGTTGCACTCGTCGAGCTCGGTCATCTGCGAGCCGATGGAAATTGCGGTCCCGAAGCGTCACCTCCACATCATCCATTCGGCCCTGAAGCACTCCGACAAGCCTTTCATGGGCATCGTGACGTCGAAGGAACGCGCCGAAGACACGATGGCGATGGCCGGCATCGTCTTCGGCGAGGACTATGTCCGCGACAATTCGGTCCTTGTCTCGATCACCAACTGTAACTCGCCGCTGGTGTGGGACGCCACCATGCTGGACGCGATGAAGGTCTATGCGCGCAGTAACCAGCCGCTGATCCTGGCGCCCTTCGCTCTGTGCGGCGCCTCGACCTCGGCCTCCGCCGTCGGCGCGGTGGCGCAGGTCAATGCGGAAGCGCTGGCCGGCGTCGCCTTCACCCAGCTGCTGCGTCCGGGCTCGCCGCAGATCTACGGCCAGTTCATGGTGACGGTGGACATGAAGACCGGAGCGCCGATGGGCGGCACGCCGGAGGCGGCGCAGATGATGTATCTGATGGGCGCGCTGGCCAGGAAATATAAACTGCCGTGGCGTACCTCGGGCTTCCATGTCGGCTCCAAATTGAACGACGCCCAGGCCGGCTACGAGGCGAACATGCTGATGCATGCCGCCATCCTCGCCGGCGCCAACTACATCTGGCATTCGGCCGGATGGCTGGAGGCGGGGCTGACCTGCGGCTATTCGAAATTCGCCACCGACTGCGAGCAGCTTGTCGGCTGGTACAAATATGCCGGCGGCCTTCCCTTCGACGATTTCAAGGAAGCGATGGCGGCGATCCGCGAGGTGGGGCCGCAGGGCCATTTCCTCGGCACCCAGCACACGCTCGAACATTTCGAGTCCGCTTTCTTCATGCCCTCGATCATGGACTTCAATTCGTACGAGCAATGGAACGCCGAAGGCGCGAAGGACCACGACACGCGCGGCCGTGAGAAGGCGCGCAACATGCTGGCCGACTATGAGGAGCCGAAGCTCGACGAGGGCATCGCCGAGGGTCTCAAGGATTTGATCGCGCGGCGTGAGGAAAAACTGCCGGACAGCGTTAGTTAGTAAGACAGGCGAAGAACCTGACGAACCATAAGGGAGGAAAACATGACGCTCTTCAGAAGCAATGGCGACCGCGTGCCGGGCGCTATCGAGGCAATGGCAGAAGAAACGCGGGCGGGCCGCATGGACAGGCGTGAATTCCTGGCCCTGGCCAGCGCCTTCGGCGCGTCGACGGCGTTCGCCTATGGCATGATCGGCCTTGCCGCGCCGACAAAAGCACTGGCCGACGAGCCCAAGAAAGGCGGCACGCTGCACGTCTCGATGTCGGTCAAGGCGCAGAAGGATCCGCGCACCTATGACTGGACCGAGATGGCGAACGTCACCCGTTGCTGGCTGGAGCCGCTCGTCCGCTACACGCACCAGTTCACCTTCGAGCCGGTGCTGCTGGAGAGCTGGGACATCAACGACGACGCCACCGAATACACGCTGCACCTGCGCAAGGGCGTCACCTGGAACAATGGCGATGCCTTCAACGCCGATGACGTGGTCTTCAACCTGAATCGCTGGTGCGAGAAGGGGGCGTCCGGCAATTCCATGGCCGCCCGCGTCGGCGCGTTGGTCGACGCCAAGACCGGTAAGGCAAGGGATGGCGCAATCACCAAGGTCGATGACCATACGGTCAAGCTGAAGCTCAGCGAAGCCGATATCGCGATCATACCGGGCTTCACCGACTATCCGGCGCTGGTCGTGCATCGCGACTTCGACAAGGATGGCGCCGACCCAATCAAGAAGCCGATCGGCACCGGAGCGTTCGAGCTGGTATCCTACGATGTCGGCCAGAAGGCGGTCGTCAAGCGTCGCGAGAACGGCAAGTGGTGGGGAGGCGAAACGCCGCTCGACGGTGTCGAGTTCATCGACTACGGCACTGACTTCAACGCCACGCTGAATGCCTTCGATTCCGGCGAGATCGACCTCGATTTCGAAACGCCGGCCGACTTCATCGACGCCCTCGACAAGATGGATCTGGTGAAATCGGAGGTCGCGACGGCGACCACGCTCGTTGCCCGCACCAACATCACCCACAAGCCCTATGACGATCAGCGGGTGCGCAACGCGCTGCAGATGGCCGTCGACAACGATGCCGTCATGCAGCTCGGCTATGCCGGGCGCGGCACGGTCGGCGAGAACCACCACGTCAGCCCGATCCATCCCGAATACTATCCGCTGCCCAAGAAGGCACGCGATGCCGCCGCAGCCAAGAAGCTGATGGCCGATGCCGGGCAGGCCGACTTCGAGCATGAGCTGATCACCGTCGAGGACGAATGGCAGAAGAACACCGGCGATGCGATTGCCGGCCAGTTGCGCGATGCCGGCATCAAGGTGAAGCGTACGGTGCTGCCGGGCTCGACCTTCTGGAACGACTGGACGAAGTATCCTTATTCGATGACCATCTGGTACATGCGTCCGCTCGGCGTGCAGGTACTGGCGCTCGGCTATCGCTCGGGCGAGGCCTGGAATGAGACGGCGTTCGCGAATCCGGATTTCGACACCAAACTCAAGGAGGCGCTCTCACTGGCCGATCCCGCCAAGCGCAAGGAGGTCATGAAGGACGTCGAGCAGATCCTGCAGGATTCCGGCGTCATCATCCAGCCGTTCTGGCAGAAGCTCTACTGTCACATGAGCAAGAAGGTGAAGAACTATTCAATGCACCAGACCTACGAAATGGATTTCCAGAACGTCTGGCTGGACGCCTGAAATAACTCCCGAGACTTGCAAGCAACTGCCGCCGGCACCTCTGACAAAAGGTGCCGGCGGTCCGTAAATCACTCATGAGCAATTGGCGCCGAGAAAAAATGTCCGACGACGAGATCATCCTTTCCGAGCTTTCCGACGACGAGCTCGTGCAGCAGATGCACGACGACCTTTATGATGGTCTGAAGGAAGAGATCGAGGAAGGCACGCATATCCTTCTCGAGCGCGGCTGGGCACCCTACAAGGTGCTGACCGAGGCGCTGGTCGAAGGCATGCGCATCGTCGGTGAGGATTTTCGCGACGGCATCCTGTTCGTGCCGGAAGTGCTGTTGTCGGCCAACGCCATGAAGGCCGGCATGGCCATCCTGCGCCCGCTGCTTGCCGCCACCGGCGCGCCCAAGCAGGGCAAGATGGTGATCGGCACCGTCAAGGGCGACATCCACGACATCGGCAAGAACCTCGTCGGCATGATGATGGAGGGCGCCGGCTTCGACGTCATTGACCTCGGCATCAACAATGCGGTCGAGAAGTATCTGGAGGCGATCGAGCAGCACCAGCCCGACATCATCGGCATGTCGGCGCTGCTGACCACCACCATGCCCTACATGAAGGTCGTCATCGACACGATGAAGGAAAAGGGCATCCGCGACGACTATGTCGTGCTGGTCGGCGGCGCGCCGCTCAACGAGGAGTTCGGCAAGGCTGTCGGCGCCGACGCCTACTGCCGCGACGCGGCGGTCGCGGTCGAGACCGCCAAGGACTTCATGAAGCGCAAGCACAATGTGCGGGCTTCGGCCTGAGCCCAGCCGCTTGGCAACGACCAATGAAAAAAGCCGCGCCTTGCAGCGCGGCTTTTTTGTTCCCAGATTCTGGAAGACCGTGGATTAGGGATTCTTGACCGTGTCCTCGACGGCATTGGCGGTCGATTTGACGTCCTTGCCGACCCCGCGGATCGTATTGGCGCAGGCCGAAAGGGCGAGCGCGCAGGCAAGAATGGCGACGGGGCCAAGGCGCGACAGTTTCATGGACGGTGTCTCCCTCGTTCTGTAGATTCGAAGATAACGCAACCAAGTCGGTTTGGCTGGTTCTATGAGTGCCGTGCGAAAAGCGCAACCCGATCAAGGCGAAAGGCTGCTCGTCATCGCCTGCGGGATGATTGCGCGCGAAGTTCTGGCCGTCAAGCAGCAGCTCGGGCTCGATCATCTCGACCTGACCTGCCTGCCGGCGGAGTTCCATTTCTATCCCGACCGCATCCCGCCGGCCATGGACAACGCGATCGAAAAGGCCAAGGCCGAGGGCTACCGGCACATCTTCGTCGGCTATGCCGACTGCGGCACCGGCGGCATGCTCGATCGCATCTGCGAGAAGCACGGCGTCGAGCGCATGGCCGGCCCGCACTGCTTCGCCTTCTACCAGGGCATGGACGCCTACGCGAAGGTCGCCGACGACGACATGATGTCGTTCTACATGACCGATTTCCTCTGCCGCCAGTTCGATGCCTTCTTCATGAAGCCGCTGGGCCTCGACAAGCATCCGGAGCTGATCAAGGACTATTTCGGCAATTACAAGAAGCTGGTCTATATCGCCCAGACCGACGACCCGGAACTCGACAAGGTCGCCGAGAAGGCGGCAGCTCTGCTGGGACTTGCCTATGAACGCCGCCCGACCGGCTATGGCGATCTGACGACGGAACTGGCCGAAGCCGCCGCTTTCGGCTGACCTGCTAGTCAAGAGGGGGAATTCGATGCGTTTCCGGGCTTTGCTTCTGTCTGTGAGTCTGGGTGTCTGCCTGATCGTGCCGGCTCACGCCGATGGGGAGGTGCAGAAGCTGATCACCGCCGCCGACAAGGCGCGGCTCGGCAAATATGGCGAGACGCGCAAGGCGGCCCTCGAAGAGGCGAAGGCCGGCGATCCGGCCGAGGTCAAGCAGTTGGATAGCCTGCTCGCCAAGCCGCTGGTCGCTTTCTCAGACAAGGACCTAACCGGCAACTGGAAGTGCCGCACCATCAAGGCCGGCGGCTTGAGCCCGCTCGTCATCTACGGCTGGTTCAAATGCAAGGTGAGCGATGACGGCTCCGGCTGGAGGCTGGAAAAGGTAAGCGGCTCGCAGCGCACCAAGGGCCGCTTCTTCGACGACAGCGAAAAACGCGCCATCTATCTCGGCTCCTTCACCGTCAACGAAGATCCGGCCAAGCCCTATGGCAGCGGCCCGCAAAGCGACCAGGTCGGCTATGCCTTCCGCAACAGCGCCAGCGAATGGCGCATTGAATTCCCGGCGCCCTACTACGAATCGAAGCTCGACATCATGGAATTCAAGCGCTGATTCCTTCCGCCGATCGGGCCGTCACCAAGGATTAACCCGGCCAGCCTAGCATGCCGCGCGTTTGCGCAGGCCGCTCCCATCCGGGCGCGCCGGGCGCTCCGACACCAGGTGTTCCCTAGGGGCGGCACGAACCATGGCAGCGCCAATGGCAGATCCACGACCGATCGTCGTCGTCACCGAGGGCGGTCCGCACATCTGGGCGATCGTCAACGCCATCGCCGACCGGCTGGGTCCTGTCAGCGTCATCGTCGAAACACCTGAATCCAAAAAGCAATTGCTTCTCGGCCGGGCTCGGCGTCAAGGCTGGATCTCGGCCATCGGGCAACTCGGCACTATGGTGCTGACGCGGCTCGGCAAACGCTTGTTTTCCGGCCATGCGGCACGATTGATCGCCGAGCAGAAACTGGAGACCGAACCCCGGCCCGGCCAGACCAGAATCGACGTCCCCTCGGCCAACGCGCCAGAGTCCCTTCAGGCGATCGCGGACATCAAGCCAGGCGTAGTGCTACTTGCCGGCTGCCGGCTGTTGTCGAGGCAGACGCTGGCGAAGATGCCATGCCCGGTGCTCAACTATCATGCCGGCATCTCACCCAAATATCGGGGCATGAACGGCGGCTACTGGGCGCTGGCCTCGGGCGACACGGGCAATTTCGGCACCACCGTGCATCTGGTCGATGCCGGCGTCGACACCGGCGGCGTGCTGAGGCAGGCCCGCGGCAAGCCTGAACCGGGCGACACCATCTCAAGCTACGCGCTGCGGCAGGCGGCGTTCTCGCGCGACATCTGCGTCGCAGCGGTCGGTGACGCCCTGGCGGACAAGCTCGCCACATTCGATCCCGGCCTGCCCTCGAAACAGTGGTACCATCCGACGATCTGGTACTACCTTTGGACCGGCTTGACGAAGCGCATCTGGTAGCCGGCCGGCCACTCTATTTCACCTTTCTTTTTGCGACCTCCAATAGCGTCGCTTTTGAATGCGCGCGCGTCGTCCCATAACAAGCGGCCCCAATGCGCATGCGGCAATGCTCGCAGCTTCGAGGAGTGAGAAATTTATGGCCGATCTGATCGTCGTCTACTGGCGCGACATCCCCGCCCAGGTCATCGTCAGGAAGGGCCGGCAGAACGCCAAGCGCGAACTGCCGCTGCGCTTCACCGAGGCGATCGACATGTGCGCCATGCGCACTGGCGCCGGCGGTACGGACGACTATCTGGCCGAATGGCGCAAGGCCGACCCGGTTCCGGTCGGCGACGACATCGAAGCCGAGGTCGAAAAGGCCTTCCAAGAGCTCGACACGAAATACGACCGCGAGCGGCTGGTCGCTCTGGTCAAGGCGGGCGGAAAAGAAAATGTCTGATAAGCAACCGACCGTTACCCAGGCCACCCTGGTCAAGAAGGCAGCGCCGAAATCCGACTACAAGCCGGCCGACGTATCGCCGCAGCGGCGCGTCCAGCGCTCCTTCGCGGTGAGATTATGGTCGATCCGGCACTCGCGATTGCTCGAATGGTTCTACAGCCGCTTCGCCGACGTCTTCCTGCTGCTGCATCCCTTGTGGAAGGGCATCGGCTATGGCCGCGTCGAGGCCCCGGTCAAATTCGTCGAGAAGCGCGTCAAGGGCTTCATGTTCGACTGCCGCATGTGCGGCCAGTGCGTCTTGTCCTCGACCGGCATGTCCTGCCCGATGAACTGCCCGAAGCAGTTGCGCAACGGCCCATGCGGCGGCGTGCGCGCCAACGGCAATTGCGAGGTCGAGCCCGACATGCCTTGCGTCTGGGTCAAGGCCTGGGAAGGTTCGCGTAACATGGTGCATGGCGACAAGATCCTCGACGTGCAGAAGCCGGTCGACCAGTCGCTGCGCGAAACCTCCGCCTGGCTGCGTGTCACCGCGCAAGCGGCCGCAACCCGCGAGGCTGCCCAGAATACGCCTAAAACCGGAGCCTCCGCATGACCATCCGCCAGCGCGACGAGAACCCGGCCGGCATCCACCTGCCGCTCGATCCCCTGCCCGGCCATACTTCGCGCGGCCGGCTGGAGCGCGTGCTAAGGCGCGGCGAGTTCGCGGTCACCACCGAGCTCAACCCGCCCGACAGCGCCGATCCGGAGGACGTCTATAACCGCGCCAGGATTTTCGACGGCTGGGTCGACGCCATCAATGCCGTCGATGCCTCCGGCGCCAATTGCCACATGTCCTCGGTCGGCATCTGCGCGCTGCTGACCCGCATGGGCTACGCCCCGATCATGCAGATCGCCTGCCGCGACAAGAACCGCATCGCCATCCAGGGCGACGTGCTGGGCGGCGCCGCGATGGGCGTCGCCAACATGCTCTGCCTTACCGGCGACGGTGTGCAGGCCGGCGACCAGCCCGGCGCAAAGCCGGTGTTCGA
This sequence comes from Mesorhizobium sp. M4A.F.Ca.ET.050.02.1.1, assembly GCF_003997725.1. Taxonomy (NCBI): domain Bacteria; kingdom Pseudomonadati; phylum Pseudomonadota; class Alphaproteobacteria; order Hyphomicrobiales; family Phyllobacteriaceae; genus Mesorhizobium; species Mesorhizobium sp. M4A.F.Ca.ET.050.02.1.1. The sequence goes on along the minus strand of NZ_RZSG01000137.1, from coordinate 1,371 downwards.
CCTCGATTCGATGTCGCTGCTCGAGACCTGCCGCATCATGCGCGACAACGGCAAGTTCCTGTCCGGCCGCAAGCTGACGACGCCGCCGCAGATCTTTCTAGGCGCCGCCGTCAATCCCTTCGCCCCGCCCTTCGATTTCCGCCCGATCCATCTCGGCAAGAAGATCGCCGCCGGCGCCCAGTTCGTGCAGACGCAGTACTGCTTCGACGTGCCGATGTTCAAAACCTTCATGCAAAAGGCGCGCGATCTCGGCCACACCGAAAAGGTCTTCATCCTGTGCGGCGTCGGGCCGCTGGCCTCGGCCAAGACGGCCAAGTGGATCCGTTCCAACGTGCCGGGCATCCATATCCCCGACGCGATCATCAAGCGGCTGGAAGGAGCGCAGGACCAGAAGAAGGAAGGCAAGCAGCTCTGCATCGACATCATCAACGAGGTGAAGGAAATTCCGGGCGTCGCCGGCGTCCATGTGATGGCCTACCGGCAAGAGGAATATGTCGCCGAGATCGTCGATGAATCGGGCGTGCTGAAGGGCCGCCAGCCCTGGAAGCGCGAAATCCGCCGCGACGACCAGCTGGTCGCAGAGCGGCTCGATCACATTCTGCATGACGAGATTACCGAAACCCAGGTGGACATGGTGAAGACCGCGCATTGAGAGCCCGGGCGATCACCATTCGCTTGAACGAAATCAGATAACGATATAAAGAACTCTTTATATCACGACGGAGAGATTGCATGACCCGCACCATCGTCGCGTCGGCGACCAGAGAAATCATCATCGGCTTCGACCAGCCCTTCTGCGTGATCGGCGAGCGCATCAACCCGACGGGCCGCAAGAAGCTCGCCGCCGAAATGGTGGCCGGCAACTTCGAGACCGTCATCAAGGACGCGCTGGAGCAGGCCGCCTGCGGCGCCACCATGCTCGACGTCAATGCCGGCGTCACCGCCGTCGACCCCAATGCCACCGAGCCGGCGCTGCTGGTGCAGACGCTGGAGATCGTGCAGGGCCTGGTCGACCTGCCGCTGTCGATCGACAGTTCGGTCACCGCTGCCATCGAGGCGGCGCTGAAGGTTGCCAAGGGCCGCCCGCTGGTCAACTCGGTCACCGGCGAGGAAGAGAAGCTCGAAGCGATCCTGCCGCTGGTCAAGAAGTACAACGTCCCGGTCGTCGCCATCTCCAACGACGAGACCGGCATCTCGATGGATCCTGACGTGCGTTTCGCCGTCGCCAAGAAGATCGTCGAGCGCTGCGCCGATTTCGGCATTCCCGCCCATGACGTTGTCGTCGACCCGCTGGTGATGCCGATCGGCGCGCTGGGCGATGCCGGCCGCCAGGTGTTCGCGCAGGCGGCGCAGCAGCGCGAACACCTGGCG
>NZ_RZSG01001379.1:0-687 GCF_003997725.1 Mesorhizobium sp. M4A.F.Ca.ET.050.02.1.1 | reverse complement strand
ACGAGCGCCTGAGCTACGGCGAGCTCAATGCGCGGGCCAACCGGCTGGCCCATCATCTGATCGCCCTCGGGGTCAAGCCGGATCAGCCGGTGGCGATCTGCCTGGAGCGCAGCCCGGCGATGGTGGAGGGGGTCTTGGCGATCCTGAAGGCGGGCGGCGCCTATCTGCCGCTGGACCCGGCCTACCCCTGCGCGCGGCTGCGGCAGGTCCTCGGCGATGCCTCGCCGCGGCTGCTGCTTTGTGATGCGGCCGGACGCTCCGCGCTCGGCGCCGAGGCGCTGGCCGATGTCACGACGGTCGATCTGGATACGGCCACCCCGGCCTGGGTCGAGTTGCCCGCCTCGAACCCGGACCCGCGCGCTCTTGGCCTGACCGCATGCCATCTCGCCTATGTCATCTACACTTCAGGCTCTACCGGAGCCCCAAAGGGGGCAAAGAATGAGCATCGGGCTATTATCAATCGCCTGATCTGGATGCAGAAAGCCTACGCTCTTAATGCGACTGATGTCGTTTTGCAGAAGACGCCATTTGGCTTCGATGTCTCGGCCTGGGAATTCTTCTGGACGTTGCTTGAAGGGGCGACCCTGGTGCTAGCGCCACCGGCGGCACACAAAGACCCCGATGCGCTTGTAAAAGTGATCCTCAGCCAAAGGATCACCACTGCGCACTTTGTACCATCCATGCTGG
>NZ_RZSG01001378.1:0-688 GCF_003997725.1 Mesorhizobium sp. M4A.F.Ca.ET.050.02.1.1 | reverse complement strand
TCGACAGGCTTTCGGCAGGCCAGAGGCGGCGCTGGTTAGGTCGTCAGGGCCAAGCAGCACATCCCTGTACGAAGGCGATGAAGGCCAAGCAGTCAAAAAAACGTCCTTTGCGCAAAGTGGATAGCAGGACGGTTGTATTAGGTATATCTTATAAGCAAATTGCGCGAAATCAAATTGGCGCGGGAATATCGCCTACAAAAGGCGGGCGGGGACTATGAGCAGAAAAGGCCAGTTTCAGTGGGCTGCGCCGAGAACATCGGGTGCGCCCGCCCGAGCAATCATGCGTTGTGGAGCTGCCGGCTTCCTGGGCGTGGCCGTGACGGCCAGTTCGGCGATGGTGTCAAGCGTCCTAGCCGCGGAAGGCGGCGCAAGATCCTATCTGCTCGGTTCGCGCGGGCCAGGGTTCGAATGCATGAATCAGTTTAGCAGAGCAGGGGCACAACATGAGCAACGATCGTGACTTCCCGGCTGAAGCCGGCAACAAAATCACGCGGCGCGACGCATTGATGGCCGGCACGGCGGCTGCCGTTTCGCGATTTGCCGCACCCGTCGGCCTTTCGGGGGTATTTGCCGGACTTGCGGGCGTTCAGTCGGCGGCGGCCGAGCCAGCGCAGCCCAACATCGTCTACATCGTTTCGGACGATCAGGGCTGGCTGGACGTCGGCTACCATGGCTCAGACATCAAGAC
>NZ_RZSG01001377.1:0-689 GCF_003997725.1 Mesorhizobium sp. M4A.F.Ca.ET.050.02.1.1 | reverse complement strand
GGCCTGGTCGAGCCCGACCCCGCCGCGCTGGCGCAGGCGATCTCGGCGGCGCTCGACGATCCGCCGCGCGTCCAGCGGATCGACCGCCTGCGCCAAACCCGGCAGGCCTGGCTGGATACGCGCGATCCGCCGCGCAGGCGGGCCCGCAAGGGCGCCGGACCATCGCCGCTGGTTTCGATCGTCATGGCCCATCGCAACCGGCCGTCCTATCTGAAACAGGCGATCGCGGCGGTCGAGGCTCAGACCTACGAAAATCTGGAACTGGTGCTGGTCGACGACGGCAGCGACCTGGACGAAGCCAGGCGATTGCTGGACGCGCTGGAACCGGGCTTCCGCCAACGCGGGTGGAAGATCCTGCGCCGGCCGCACAAGCACCTCGGCGCGGCCCGAAACGCCGGCATTCGCGCCACGCAGGGCGAACTGGTCCTGTTCGCCGATGACGACAATGCGCTGTTCCCGGAGGCGGTCGAGCATTTCGCCCGCGCCATGTCGGCTTCGGGCGCGGATATCTGCACCGCGTTCCAGTTGATCTTCTACGAGGACACCGTGCCCGACGACCGCGGCGACGGGCTGATCCAATATCTGCCGCTCGGCGGGCCCGACGCGCTCGGCCTGATCCACAACGTCTATGGCGACGCCAATGCGATGGTGCGCCGGTCTGTCTTCTCGCGCATCGGATACCTGGTCGA
>NZ_RZSG01001376.1:0-690 GCF_003997725.1 Mesorhizobium sp. M4A.F.Ca.ET.050.02.1.1 | reverse complement strand
CCGCTGAGCTGCGCGGTCGTCGGGGCTCCGCGATCGGAGATCAGTTCATTGACCGCCTTGGCGCAGGCTTCCACCGTGCATTGTGGGGACGGATCGGGGACGGCTACCTGCCTGGTCACAAGCGGGGTCGTGGCAAGATCGGTCAGCACGCAATCGATCGCACCGACCTTCAATTGCAGTCCGACAACCAGCCGACCGGCGTAGTTTATGTTGATCGGGATGGGCCGACGTCCCGGCGCGCCCGGGCTCGCCTCTCCCTCCACGAGGATTTTCTCTTCCAGCAACTCGGTGACGACGAACGTCACAGCCGCCGGGCTGAGCCCGGTGATCGCTGCGATCTCGGCCCGGCTGATCGCCCCCTCCCGCCGCAGCAGATTGAGGATCAGCCGCCGATTTATGGCACGTGACGTCTGCTGGTCGCCCTTGAGCTTCATGTCTGTCTCATTATTAATTTTGTAAATTAACTATTGACCGATCTCACCTGCATACGCTACCCATAGCCTCGGTTCAAATGAAATCCGGCTGTTCTCAGGGAGGAGATAGAAGCCATGACAACCAAGCTTGCCGCATTGTCGACGACGAGGCGCCGTTTCCTGAAAGGCACCGGCGCGGCGCTTGTCGCGTCCGCCACTGGAGGGCTTTGCCTGCCTGCTTTGGCGCAGCCGCAGGACATCACGATTATCTCCAATC
>NZ_RZSG01001375.1:0-692 GCF_003997725.1 Mesorhizobium sp. M4A.F.Ca.ET.050.02.1.1 | reverse complement strand
CCCTGGGGGCAGGGCGGCCGGCTTGGCCGGTTCGACGCATCCACCGCGTCGATTGGATGTCTCGTGCTCTCAGGCTCCGCCTCAGCGAACCTGACATATGTCGCCCCATATAGGCCGATTTCGACAGGGGCTCGAAAGTTTTTGCCGCCTGGCACTATGCTTCGGCGAAATTGGCCTGCGCCACCGGCGCCCTTGGTGCCGGCGAAAATCAGGCGGGCGGCAGCTGGCCGCTCTCGATGCGCTCGATCCGATAGCGCAGCAGCCGCAGGATGCGGCTTTCGAAGTTGACGCTCTCGACGCGGTCGAAGCGCACCTGGTCCTGGTCGTGCCTGGCGAGTTCGGCCGCGGTGATCTGCGCGGCTCTCGCCTTGGCCTCGGCGCAACTCCGTTGCGGATAGCTCGCCTTCAGCGCATCCTCCAGTTGCCTGGCATGGTTCTTGGCGATCTCGACATGGCGTTCCTCATGGCGCTTGATGTCGGCCGACAGCGTGTCCCAGAACAGCTTCACGTCGGCATCCGCTTTGCGCGAGCGGCGCCATTCCGGAAGGATCACCTTGACCTTGACGGTCACGATGGCGTCGGCGATGCGGCAGGAGCCAGGGCTTTCCGCATAGCTGACGCGGGTGGTGAACGCCATTTGCGTCGCGCCCGGGTGTCGCGAGCCGGTGCTTTTCACCTGCGGTCCGTGCTTG
>NZ_RZSG01001374.1:0-692 GCF_003997725.1 Mesorhizobium sp. M4A.F.Ca.ET.050.02.1.1 | reverse complement strand
GATATCCGGACCCGTCCCGCACGCCATATTCCTCGAAGGCAAAGACGCCGCCATCCTTGCTGAAGCCAAGGATTTCCAGCTCGGCGACGTCGCCTGCGCCGGCCGTGGCGACGGTGGCGAGCTGAGCGAGCAGCCATGTGCAAATCAGAACGGGAATTCGCATGGACTTGTCGCTCCAGCCGGCAGGATTGGATCATGCCTATCATGTCATGATGAACAGGACGTGCCGTACAGCCGCGATGCATCCAATCTGGCCGTCGATTGTTATTGTCGGCAGCTTCAGCGGAGGATCACCATGACCGACACGAGCAAAATTCGCGGGCATATGGAAGTCGTCGGTGCCGACGGCGTACATGTCGGCACTGTCGAAGAGATCGAGGGGAAGCGGATCAAGCTGACCAAGGCTGACAGCGGTCAGGGCTCCCACAGAGGGCATCACCACTATATTCCCTTGAGCCTGGTAGCCGAGGTTGAGGGCGAGAAAGTTTGGCTGTCGGCCAATTCGGATGTCGCGGTGAGCTTCGAGGAAGAAAAGTCCGATCCCACCTGATCCACCAGGCCTCAGTCAGCGCGACGACCAGACTGGAAACAGATCGCCCGAAGCCGGCGTCGCGGCGTGGACGCCGCGGCTGATCGCGCGCGCCATGGTGGCGCCGGCGGTGGCGGAGAGATCGATGGCCGCGTCGGCGGTG
>NZ_RZSG01001373.1:0-693 GCF_003997725.1 Mesorhizobium sp. M4A.F.Ca.ET.050.02.1.1 | reverse complement strand
GAATCGCTGAAGGACCTGGCCGACGGCAACGGCAAGTTCTTCCAGGTGCTGAAAAAGGCGACGCACCCGCTGATCACCGTCGGCGCGGCGGTCAATGCCGCCCGTGCCGACTGGAACGGTTTTGCCGTGCTCCATAATGCTGCCGGTCGCGTCGGCGGTCTCGACCTCGGCTTTGTGCCGGGCGAGGGCGGCAAGGGCGTCGCGGGCATGCTCGGCGAGACAGATCTTCTGTTCCTGCTCGGCGCCGACGAGATCGACATGGCCAAGACCGGCGGCGCATTCGTCGTCTATATCGGCACGCATGGCGACGCCGGCGCGCACCGTGCCAACGTCATCCTGCCGGCCGCCGCCTACACCGAAAAGTCCGGCACCTACGTCAACACGGAAGGCCGCGTGCAGCATACCAATCGCGCCGGTTTCGCGCCCGGCGATGCACGCGAGGACTGGGCGATCCTCAGGGCATTGTCTGATGTGCTCGGCAAGAAGCTGCCTTTCGACTCGCTGCCGCAACTGCGCGCCAAGCTCTATGGCGAATATCCGCATCTTGCCCGCATCGACCAGGTTCTGGCCGGCAGCGCCGATGACGTCGCCAGGGCGGCGAAGCTCGGTGGCCGGCTGAACAAGGGCACCTTCACCTCGCCGGTGAAGGACTTCTACCTGACCAACCCGATCGCGCGGGCCTCTGCCGTGATG
>NZ_RZSG01001372.1:0-696 GCF_003997725.1 Mesorhizobium sp. M4A.F.Ca.ET.050.02.1.1 | reverse complement strand
GTTCTGGCCGCCCTGCTCGTCATCGGCGCCGCGCGGGGTGCGGTTCTCCGAGGCGCCGGGGCGCTTGGCGATGCCATGCGAAATGTAGTTGACCGCGTCGTAGCGGGTCATCTGCTGTTCCTGCAGGAAATAGGCGGCATGGCTCTCACGCTCGGCGAAGATCGCGACGAGCACGTTGGCGCCGGAGACCTCCTCGCGGCCGGACGACTGTACATGGATGACGGCGCGCTGGATGACGCGCTGGAAACCGGCGGTGGGCTTGGAATCCTCGTCATAGCCGGTAACGAGGTTGTCGAGCTCGGTGTCGATATAGGTGAGAACCGTGTGTTTCAATTCGTCGAGGTCGACGTTGCAGGCGCGCATGACGGCAGCTGCCTCGGTGTCGTCGATCAGGGCGAGCAGCAGGTGTTCAAGGGTTGCATATTCATGATGCCGCTCATTGGCGAGCGTCAGCGCCTGATGTAGCGCCTTTTCCAGGCCTTGGGAGAAAGCCGGCATGTTACCTCACTTCTTCTCCATCACGCATTGCAGCGGATGCTGATTCTGTCGGGCGAAATCCATGACCTGGGACACTTTGGTCTCGGCCACCTCGAATGTATAGACCCCGCACTCGCCCACTCCATGATTGTGAACATGAAGCATGATGCGTGTGGCGGCTTCGCGGTCCTTCTGAAAAAAACGCTCCAGCACGTGGAC
>NZ_RZSG01001371.1:0-697 GCF_003997725.1 Mesorhizobium sp. M4A.F.Ca.ET.050.02.1.1 | reverse complement strand
GGCTTGATGACCGATTCGATCTAGTTGCTGGGGCACTCTCTTCCACGCAAGAAAGGTCGATTGCATCTGGATGCGAGCTTGGACTCGACCCGTCACGTACGTACGGGTCATATAGGGAGATGGCGATCCGCGAGGCGCGGTTGAAGGACGGCATCGAGGCGGTCTCGATCGTAACGCCGAACCATTTGCATTATGATGCAGCCAAGGAATTCCTGCGGCGCGGCATTCATGTTATCTGCGACAAGCCGCTGACTTCCAACCTCACTGACGCGAAGAAGTTGAAGAAGGTAGCAGACGAGAACGGTGTACTGTTTATCCTCACCCACAATTACACCGGCTATCCGATGGTGCGGCAGGCACGCGAAATGGTTCGGGATGGCGATCTCGGACAAATTCGCGTCGTGCAAGTGGAATATGCACAGGAATGGCTGACCCAAGCGGTCGAGCAGACCGGCGCCAAGCAAGCCATGTGGCGCACCGATCCGTCCCAGTCGGGTGCCGGCGGTGCGATCGGAGATATCGGCACACATGCCTATAACCTCGCCGACTTCGTTACTGGCTTGACCTTGACAAGCCTCGCCGCCGATCTCGATAGTTTTGTCGGGGGCCGCCGTCTCGACGACAATGCACATGTGATGTTGCGATACGAGGGTGGCGCCAAGGGTATGCTTTGGTGCAGCCAGGTAGCGCCTGGCCA
>NZ_RZSG01001370.1:0-698 GCF_003997725.1 Mesorhizobium sp. M4A.F.Ca.ET.050.02.1.1 | reverse complement strand
TGTCGTAGGCGCACAGGATCGCCCCATCGCAGACCTTGCCGAGCGCCGCGAGATCGCAGCCGCCGAGCCAGCCGTCCTTGAGGTCGATGATCAGCACCCGCGTCGCCGGATGCGCCACCTCGCGCAACTCGGCGACCAGGCTGGTCACCGGCTCGAAGCGCCAGACGAGATAGGCATGGAGTTCCGGCCAAGGCAGGAAGATATCGAGCCCACTTGCCGGAAAGTCGGGAAAGCGCCGCTTCGGCACCGCACGCTCGCAGGTCTCGGCGATCCATTGCCTGACCAGCTTTTGCGCCGCCGCGCCATTGACGCCGGCTTTGGCCGCGCGATCCAGGCAGGACGGGCAGAAGCACAGCGAGAGCAGGAAATCGTCTTCTGGCGCCAGGCCGACACCATCCTTCTCGTGATGATACTCATGCGCAAAACCCATGAAGGACGGGCTTTCGAGCTCGATCCGGTCCGGCCTGTAGCCGTGCGAGATGTCCGCGACCAAGGCGCGGACATAGGCGCGCGCGTCCGGATGCGAGGGACAGAGATTGTAGTAGTTGGCATCGCCAAAGGCGTTGCGGGTGACGGCCTCGGGGTGAAGCATGCCGAGGCGGGTGTTGTGCAAACACACTGTCCAGCACGAGACCCCGGGCCCGCCCGCCTCGCGACGGCGCACGAGCTGGCCGAGCACGTCGCCGCCTTCGCAGATC
>NZ_RZSG01000136.1:0-10889 GCF_003997725.1 Mesorhizobium sp. M4A.F.Ca.ET.050.02.1.1 | reverse complement strand
GCGCAGGACATCGCAGACCGTGTTGTAACCCGCCTGCGAAACTGACAGGCGGGCGCCGGTTAGCAGGCTGGCGAAATCCTCGCGGAAACGGAAGATGGACAGACCCGGCGTGGCATCGCGCGCGATCGCGTCAAATTCGTCTTTCGGCAGGTTTGGGCCGGTGATCAAACACCATTTCCAAACGTTGTTGGCATTCCTAGCGGCGGCGATGGCGGAGCTGACCAGGTGTTTTCCGGCAGCGCCGCCGCCAACCGACACCAGAACGTCGAAGCGCTCGGAGGCCGCGGGCGGTGGCGGCGCGGCAACGAGCCCCGTGTAGGTGACCTCGGCTGTGATCGCCCCAGCCAGTGGAAATGTCCTGTCGATGGTTGCGAAAGCCGGGTCGCCGTGGACCATGACAAGGTCGAAATGCCTGTTGATGAGATCGACCGTTTCCTCGTTTCGGCCCGGCTTGACGCGCTCCTGAAGGATATCGCGGACGGACGTCGCCAGCAGCGGTCTGGGCGACGTCGCTTCGATGGCCTCGATCAGCGGCAAGAGTTCGAAACGCATCTGCCGGCGTCCAAATGGAAACGCCTCGATAATGACGATATCAGGCCTGCAATCCCGGAATGCCTGCAGCAGCATCTCTGAGCGCCACTTCTTGAAATCATCGTCGATGGGTTTGCCCTGCAGGTCGACCAACCCTGAAAATCCTTCATCACCGGAGGTGACAGGTGGCAGGGGCACAGATTTTACCCCCGGTCCCGGAAACCCCGCGATCGGCGCTCCGCCGGTCACGACGGTTACGTCAAACCCGTCATCGGCCAAAGCCGCCGCGATGCGGCTGGCGCGCGCGAGATGGCCGATGCCGAGCAGGTGCTGGACATAGAAGAAGGCGCGCAGCCGCTTCATTCGGCAGCCTGCCACTCCTGCTGGAACAGTTGCTTGAGCTGTCCGATGCTTGCCATATGATCGAAATTGCTTCGCACGCGCCCCTCAGCGGCCTCGCCGAGGCGGGCGCGCAGCAAGGGATCACGAATCAGACGCTCCAGCGCCTGTGCCAAGGCAATAGGGTGTTCCGTCGGCACCAGCAGACCGGTTTCGTCCGGCGATATAAGCTCCGGCACGCCGGAAATATCGGTCGACACGCAGGCAAGCCGCTGGCTGGCCGCCTCCACCAGAACATTCGGCAGACCGTCCCGGTCACCATTTGCAGTAATCCTGCAGGCCAGGGCGAAAATGTCGGCGCTTCGGTAGTGTTCCAGCACCTCCTTCTGCGCAAGCGCGCCTTTCCAGGAGACGCGACCCTCCAGGCCGAGCTTTCGCGCCAGCGCCTTGAGCCGTTCCAGTTCCTCGCCGCCGCCGATATGCTCGAAACGCCACGCCAAATCCGCGGGCAGAAGGGCAAGGGCCTCCAGCAAGGTATCGTAACCTTTCTTTTCGACTGCGCGCCCGACACTCAGAACGACAACCGGTTCGCCCGGCGCTGAGCCGTCATGCTGTTTTCGCGCCTCGCCAAAGCTGCCGAAGCGATCAAGGTCGAGCCCATGATAGCTCAGATGCACGGACGAGTTGCCGTTGGCGAGCCCCTTCAGGCGGTCGAAGCCGGTTTTCGTGCAGGTTACCGTCCAACGCGCCGAGGAAAGCTTGCCGGCCAGATCCCAGTCCGCCGAAGTCCAGATGTCCTTGGCATGGGCCGAGCAACTCCAGGGCAGGCCACGAAGCAGGCTGGCATAGCGCGTCACCGACGCCGGCGTGTGCACGAAATGTGCATGCAACCATCCCGCGTCTTGCGGCCATTCGGCCGCCAGCACGAGTGCCTGCCCGAAGCGGCGCACGCGATTGCGCGTAAAGTCGCGGGGGATATCGCTAGCCAGTGATCTAAGTGCGCGCCAGAAGCCCGGCCGCGGCAGACAAGCAATCAGCGCGCGAACGACGCGCAGCGGCTCGTCATGCAGATATTCGGGCAAATAATGGACGGGCGCTTTGATCTCATCATGCACGGGGTTGCGTTTTGCATCGGTCGGCCGCCTGAGCGCGACGATCACTAGGTCGAATCCCGCACGCTCGAGACCAAGCAGTTCCTGCGCGATGAAGGTTTCCGACAGCCGCGGATAGCCCTTCAGAACCACGACGATCTTGCGACGTTGCAACTCAGTTCAGTCCTTCGATGACCGAAAGGTGATGGCCGGCCCGCCGGTCGAGCAGTTCCGCAACGATTTCGGAGATATGAGGCAGCCCTTCCAGCGTCAGATGCGGATTGCTCTGTGATGGGCGGGGCCGGTCTGGCAGCATCACCAGTGCATCGGCAAACCGCTGGGAATCCTTGGCTTCTTCCGGCAAAAGCATCTCGATGAGGCCGAGTTCGGCTGCGCGCCGAGCGCGGATCAGTTGTTCCTCCCGCGGCTCGACGCGCGGCACGATCAGCGCCGGCTTGTCGAAAGACAATATCTCGCAATAGGTGTTGTAGCCGCCCATTGCCACGACCGCCTTGGCGCCGGCAATCAGGTCTTCCATGCGGTTGTCGAACTCGATGATCTTGATGTAGGGGATCTTGGCCCCCTTCCTGAGCAGCTTGTTGCGCTTGCGCGCTGGCATGTAAGGCCCAAGCACGATCAGCGCCCTGTGCTGCAATCGTGGATCCTGCTGATAGGCATCGATGACGTCGTGGATCAGTTCGGCGCCGTCACCGCCGCCACCGGTGGTAACGAGGATATAGTCGCCCTCGGGCCTGTGGCCGGGCAACTCATTCCGCGGCAGGCTCCGTTGCAGGAAACCGACGAACCTCATCTTTGCCCTGACTGCCGGCGGTACATCCAAGCCCGTCAACGGATCGTAGAAATCCGGCGGACCATAGGCCCAGACCTTGTCGTAGAATAGGCCTATCTTGCGCATCACATCGTTGCGTGCCCACTCCGCTTCGAGCAGATGCGGCGCATCCATCACCTCGCGCAGGCCGAGAACGAGCGTGGTGCCCCGCGTCTTGAGGTAGGACAGCGTGTCCTCAATCTCTCCACGCAGGCCGAGCGGTTCCTTGTCGACGATGAAGATATCCGGCCGGAATGTCTCGGCCGTGTGGCGGATAATCGACTGGCGCATCCTTAGCGTCTCATGCAGATCGATATCCTTTTCCAGCGAGGTGTATTCGCCATTGCGCAACTTGATGACGCTGGGGATCTTCACGAAGTCGACACGGGCGCGGTAGTCGAATGCGCCAGCGATCGTTGCACCCGAAATGATAAGCACCTGAAGTCCGTGGAAATTCTCGACAAGCGAATGCGCGATAGTGCGGCAGCGCTGCAGGTGGCCGAGCCCGAACGTGTCGTGGCTGTACATGAGAATTCGGGCGTTTTCTGCGTGTTGGGTCATGGTTGAACGTCTTTTCGAATTCTCGCCTTGAGGACCGTCAGCGACCCGCTGGCTTCGAAACCATCCTGGGTCAACCGACCTGTTTTGAAACATGAAGGCGCAATTTTCAATTTGTATTACCCAAGAAGGCGCAGATCGCCTCGCCATCCGCGAGCTCGTCGACCCCTATGCACACTTCGCCGACCGGCGCGATGCGAAAGGCCAGATGGCGCTCGTCACCCCAAACTCGTACCTCGAGGTGTACACGGACGCCAAGAATCCGAAGCCCTCCATGTAGCCACATTCGCACAAAGCGCTCGCGCCTGTCCTCGCTGACTCATCAAATGTCCTTCATCTGAAGGGTCCCAAGCGGCGGCCATACACCCAGACACATTGCCTAGTGTTAGCGCATACCGATGGAGGGGATCGAATCCAAGTGCTTTTGCCAAATGCACAGCGCGACGACATTGTGCTGTCATTCGGTGCCGCCAGCTTGGAGGCGCAACCACGACCTCCAGCGTGGTCGCCGCAGATGCTGCTTTCAAAGCACTTTAGTTCGTCAGGGACGCCAGGCCGAGGCCGGAATGCCCTGCCCCCGCGGGAAAATAAACACTGTTAGGTACCCCGGCGCAACGGTCTAGCCCGGAAGGATGTCTTGCACCACAACATCGGTTTCTTCAAGGTAGGCGCAACGACGGACATAGATGTCGTTGCTTGCCGATTTGAGGGGAAGGTTACAGCACGATGCCACTCTTGGTTCGACGATTGGGAGTTGGGAGTCTGGCGCGTCCGACACGAACTCTCGGAGATCTGACTGCCATGCTTGTCCGGGTTGCCGGGCCGCTGGTCTTCGGGATCGCCCTCTTGTTTGCTGGTTCGGCACAGGCGCAGGCGCCGGCGACCGTCCCGCCTGAAAAGGTCAAACAGCTATTCGAGCTACTCGACGATCCGTCGGTGAAGGCCTGGATGGCCGAACAACGAAATCAGGACGCCGGGTCAACGGCAGCGCCTGCCGCGGCAGGAGCTTCACCGGCCGGCGCATCGTCCGACGCTGCCGTCGCCCCGAGCCAGATGAATACGATGGCATCGTCGACGCTCGATCGGATCAAGCATCATATCGAAAGAATCGTGCGAACTTTGCCGTTGCTGCCAGACCAGTTTGAGCGCGCTCGGGCAGAGACCATGCAGGATATGTCCAGAAAGGGGCCTCCCGGCGTATTTCTGCTGATTGCGATGTTCATCGCTGCCGGCGTGGCGCTCGCCTGGGCAACGTACAGGCTGACCCGTCCGTTTCGTCTTTGGATCATCGCGCAGCCGAAGGATACGCCCATTGGGCGAGCCAAGAAGATTGGTGGTCGCACGCTTTATTCCAGCCTGCTGATCGTCTCGTTCGCGCTGGGCAGCGCCGGCGCGTTCATGTTGTTCGACTGGCCAATGCTTATCCGCGAGATCGTGCTGACATTTCTGCTGGCTGCAGTCGGTACAGCGGCTGTGCGCATGTACCTGGCAGCCATGCTCGTCCCTTCCTTCATGAACGTCGAGAACGCCGTCGAGGTTCGTGCCTTGCCGGTCACCAACGAAACGGCTGACCATTGGTTCTATTGGCTGCCCCGGATCGTCGGCGTCTTCGCCTTCTTCGCCGCCGCGTTTATCCTCTTGCCGGGTCTCGGCATCGATCAGGATGGAATGCTGGTCCTGTCAACGGGCGCCGATTTCGTGCTGCTATTGCTTTTGCTGGTTGCCGTTTGGCGCCGGCCAAGAACACAGCGAGATGGTGCGCACCAAAGCAGTCATACGGCAACGACATGGTTGTTGACAGCTTATTTCGTCGTTCTGTTCCTGCAGCGCATCGCCGGTCTTAATATATTGTTCTGGTTTACCTTCGCCGCATTCTTCCTGCCCTTGGCAATCGTGCTGACGCAGCGCGGCGTCAATTTCGTGCTGCGGCCGGGTTCGGACGACGCCGGCCGGCCCACGATTCCGGCGGTGACGATCGCTGTCATCGATCGCGGAGTCCGGATGATCTTGATCCTGGCGGCGGCTTACTTTCTCGCGCGTGTCTGGGGTCTGAACATGCAGTCCATGCGGGACAGCGATACGACGACCAACCTCATATTGCGCGGCTTGATTAATGTCATGGTCATTGCGCTTGCAGCCGACTTCGGCTGGTCGATCATCAAAGCCTTGATCGAGCGAAAGCTGGGCATCGAAACGCCGCACGCGGTGATCGACGACGAGGAGGTCCCGACCCTCGATCCGCAACAGGCGCGGCTGCGCACACTTTTGCCGATCATCCAGAACATTCTGCTCGCCGTGATCGTCGTGATGGCGGTGCTGATGATGCTCGCCTCAATGGGTATCGAGATCGGCCCGCTGATCGCAGGCGCTGGCGTCGTTGGTGTCGCTGTGGGATTTGGCGCACAAACCATAGTCAAGGACGTCATTTCAGGCGTGTTTTTTCTTCTCGATGATGCGTTTCGTGTTGGCGAATACATTACATCGGGCCGCTATGTGGGAACGGTGGAAAGCTTTTCGCTGCGCTCGGTGAAGCTGCGCCATCATCGTGGCCCGCTGTTCACAATACCTTTCGGTGAACTCGGTGCAGTCCAGAACCAGAGTCGTGACTGGGTCACCGACAAATTCAACATCACCGTTGGCTATAACACTGACATCGACTTCGCTCGCAAGCTGATCAAGCGAATAGGTCTCGAACTGGCGGAAGATCCCGAATTCAAACACTGGGTGCTCTCACCGATCAAGATGCAGGGCGTGCAGGAGTTCGGCGAGTACGGCATCGTATTGAGGGTCAAGGTCACAACAAGACCGGGAGGCGCCTTCAGTATGAAACGCAAATTCTATGTACGCCTCCGCCAGGTCTTCAAGGAGCAGGGCATCGAACTCCCATTTCCGACCGTCCACGTCGAGGGGCTACAGAACTCACATGGGGCAGAGAATGCACCTGTGGAGGCCAAACCCGAGCTAAAAATGGCAGTCGCGCAGTCGCACACCAATCGGCGCAGAAAAAAAGCCAGCACAACGGAGTAGGAAACCGTGACACCTGCTCTGGTGCACATCCTCCTAGACAGACTGTCGTACAACAAAGGAATCCAAACCATTCGCATCCTGCTGGCTTTTTTAGTAGGCTGTCGCGAGGCTAGGTTGAGGATCCGGTGTGACGGAAGTCAACGATCGTCTTCTCGAAAGCAAGATGACCAAGGTGGAGCAGGCGCGAGCCTGGAGCCCACGCGTCATCTCGAAATTCGAGGCGCTGATCAGGAGCGCCGACGACCACTCACTCTATCGCGTTAATCCGCTAGCCTTTGCTCGCGACCGCGCAATCGCCGAGCCTGAAGCAATCGACCTCTTCCTTCATGCCGCCCGCTGTGGCGTGTTCGACATGAGCTGGGATGTGCTCTGTCCCCAGTCCGGGATGGTGCTCGATAGTTTCGGCGCCCTGCGCACACTGAGGACCCACTACGTCTGTGGCCTGTGCGACGTATCGGGCGACACCGACCTCGACGACTTCATCGAGGTCACCTTTTCGGTATCGCCGAAGTTACGGCACCTTCCCTACCACAATCCCGAGACGCTCCCTGTCGAGGATTTTCACTGGAAACTCCACTTCGGACATGACGGGCGGCTGCCGGGGCAAGACGTTCGCTTTCTCGACGTTCTGCGTGGCTTCGTTCGGGGCATGACGTTTCTACCGCCCGGCACCACCACAGTGCTCCGCGCCGACCTGGGACCGGGCGCCCTTGCAGGCGTCAACGTGCAGACACAGGCCGCATTCGCTGTGCCAATATCGGGCGACCCGGTATCAGCGCCGACACTCCTGAAGGTCGATTACGACGGCAAACGCTTCTTGCCGGCGTTGCCCGCTGTGCCGCCTGGTCCGATTGCCATTGAGGTAGCGAACAGGGGGCCGGTGCGAGGTTCGTTGCTTGTCATCAACTGGCCGCCCGAGCTTGTCGCGCTGACCACCAAGCCGGCACTCGATTTCGACCCTTATGTTTCCGGTGGAGCGCTGCTTGCGCGGCAAACCTTCCGCCAGCTCTTCCGGTCCGAACGTGTCGACGAGAAGGAGGGGCTGGGCATCCGGCAGATCACCTTCCTGTTCACGGACCTCAAGGGTTCGACCGCCATGTATGAGCGCCTTGGCGATCTCAACGCCTATGCTTTGGTCCGCGAGCATTTCGCTCTGGTCAACGCTGCGGTCCAGCAACATTCCGGAGCGGTGGTCAAGACGATTGGGGATGCGGTGATGGCCGTATTCTCGCAACCGTCGGATGCGATTTCGGCTGCACTCCACATCTTTGAAGAAATCGATCGCTTCAACGGCGACCATGAGGGGCCGGGGATCATCCTCAAGATCGGTGCCCACTGTGGACCGTCGATCGCCGTGACGCTCAACGACAACCTCGATTATTTCGGCCAGACCGTGAATGTCGCCGCGCGCGTGCAGTCCCTGGCAGAGGCCGGACAGATCTGCATTTCCGAGGCGCTCCATTCCGCGCCCGGGGTCAGCGAAATGCTTGCCGGCCACCGTGTCGTGGCTTTTGACGCGCCGCTTCGAGGTGTGGAAGGTGACGCAACTGTCTATCGCATCCAGCGCGGATAGGCCCGATTACGTGCCAACTCCTTTTCAGGAGATCGCAGCATCGATCTTTCCGAGTTCACTCGACGTGCCGGCGAGGCCTGCTACGCGAATTCGGTCATCGGCATGGCGAATGGTCATCGCAAGCACACGAAAGATGGACTAAGAGTGGGGTCGGCGCGCGCGTCTTTGCTCCAAAGGCAGGGCTGATCCGGCCTCGGCGAGCCTGGCAGAGCGTCGTCGCACCCGCCATCGGCAAAGCCATCTTTGCGGCGCTCCACAATTAGGGAATATTATTTCGCAGCGTGCCAGGTTGCGATTTCGGATGGCGGCCTGGGACGATGATATCCATTTGGTTCTATGAACTTTGCCAAGCAGTGAATGCGAGGCCGATCGCGAGTGCCGTCACCCCATAGAGAGCCGGCAAGGTCTTACCGCCTACGCCCAGACGCAGCAAAGTGTGGCCAAGGTGGTCCGTGCCGCCAATCCAAGGCTGCCGTCCGTGCCGCAGACGGCGGATGATAACGAATATTGCGTCGATCAGCGGGACGGCAAGCCACGCTAATGAGGAGCCGAAACCCCTTTCAGAAGCGTGAAGCACGACCGCCGCGCCGAGCAGAAGACTGCCGCTATCGCCCATGAAGACGCGGGCGGGCGGATAGTTGAAGCAAAGGAACCCGACGCACGCCCCGGCGCAGGCCAGCCCGGCATCACCGCCAAGGCCGAGGGAGGCGGCTGCGATTGTGCTCGCGGCAAGACCATCGGCATGATCAAGCATGTTGACCGCGTTGCAGGCGATCCAAATGACGATCGGTACCCACCAAAAACCAGTGATGATCCCGGCAAGTATCGCTGCCGCGGCCAACGCTGCTGCCTTGGCGCCGGCGGAAAGGGATCGGACATCGTCGAGCGCGCCGACAAGGCAGAAAAGAGCCAGCAACAGGATATGGCCAACCGGAAGCCATGGGGACATCGCAATCAGTAGGGCGGGCCCTGCAAGTCGAGGGACTTCGCCCGATGTGTGCCATCGGTCGCTCTTGACCTTGGAGACGGCCCCAATGCGCCTAGCAAGGCGAGCGAACAGCCATACGCAAGGAACCGCGATGAGCAGGGCCCCGATGACCGGGACCAATAAGCCAGGCGTCAAGCCATCACTCGTTCGGTACGCATATGCTCGATGCAGTCGACAATCGTCTGCCTTGTGCTTCGCAGCGGGCGCCAACCTGTCATGGTACTCAGAAGACTCGTGTCCGGTACGCGATCATGCGTTACGGCGAACCTCTCGCCATAGACCGCGTTGGAAGACCTCATGACGATCGGCGCGTTCGTCTTGGTCGCCTCAACCACCATCCTTGCGAGATTTCCGATCTGCACCGCCTCGCTGCCGCCCAGATTGACCGGTCGTCCTTGCAAGGATCGGCACTGCATGACCAGGAGCAGCCCTTCGGCGGCATCGGCAACATGCAGGAATGCCCGCCTTTGCTCGCCGTCGTCGTGAACGACAAGCGGTTCGCCCCGTAAGGCCGAGTTCACAAATACCGGCAGCACAAGGCCGGTCGCCGAGCGCTGCCGCGGCCCAGCCATATTGAACGGCCGGACAATCCAGGCAGGAATGCCAAAATCGAAAAACAGTCCGGCGATCAGATGCTCAACCGCTGCCTTGGCGGCAGCATATCCCCATCGCGGTCGGAGATCCGTCACCACAGGATCAGACTCGGTAATCGGACGGTCGCGCCCGGAGCCGTAAACTTCCGAACTCGATGTATAAAGAAGCGGACGCCGGTGCAGCCGGCACGCCTCGACGATTGCGCAACCTGATTCAAGAATGCCACTGGTGACAGCAAAGCGTTCCGTGTGGGCAAGCTGAACCCCGATCGGGCTCGCCAGATGGAATACGGCGTCGGCCAGGCCAACCTCGTCATGGACCGCCGCATTGAAGGCCGGGCTGCCGACCCTGAAGGTACGGATCGTCAGGCGGGGATTGTCGACCGGAAGGTTGCGAAGCGAGCCGTTCGAGAGATCATCGATGACGGTTACGCTGCAATTGCGGTCAAGTAACAGATCGACCAGTGCCGATCCAAGAAAGCCCGCGCCACCTGTAACCAGGACATGTGTCCGCGGGCCGAATTCAACCACGTCCGGGCTATGGTTGTCCAAAGTTGCCGCCTCCAGAACGACCCGTGGCCCTCGCCTCTCACGGGATAGCCTTTCTATACAGTCGAGGACACGTTGAACAACTCGTTTTCTACAAGTCGACCGAGTTTTTCGACGGTCCTCGATATCTCCAACGAACAAGCGTCCGACATGTCACCGGGAGCCAGACGCCCTAGCCCAACAGGGCAGAACTGATTCCGGTACACCTGTGTAGGTTTTTGTCGTTCTAGCGTGAAATGAATTGTCACGGTATCCCCATGTTTCTCGCAGTTTAGCATTGCAAGGAAACGGTAGTATTCAAATGTATCGGTGAGACTATTGGAATCGCAACGTCGCCGGCCGCGCCTTGTCGCGCCATCGACTCACGGATTGCAATCACGCCATGACGTTTCGACAGATAGCTCGGGGGAACCTTTGAAGTTCGATTATCGGGCAGACGTCGACGGCTTGCGCGCTATCGCGGTCATCACCGTCATCCTTTTCCATTTCGACGTTCCCGGTTTCCCCGGGGGATTCGTCGGCGTTGATATCTTCTTCGTCATTTCGGGCTACTTGATCACAGGCCTTTTGGTTGCGGAGGGCGGCGAACTGTCGCTCGCCGAATTCTACGGTCGGCGCGCGCGTCGTATCCTGCCAGCAATGCTGGTGATGATGGGGCTGTCGCTCGCGGCGGGTTGGTTTCTCCTGCTCCCGGGTGACTATGCCGGCCTTGGGCGCAGTGCGGCCTTCTCCGCTGCCGGCCTTGGGAACTACTATTTCCTCTGGAATACGGGCTATTTCGACCGCGAGGCGACGCTTCTGCCGCTCCTGC
>NZ_RZSG01001369.1:0-699 GCF_003997725.1 Mesorhizobium sp. M4A.F.Ca.ET.050.02.1.1 | reverse complement strand
GGCTCTTCCCCGGCGACCGCGCCGGCGAGCCGATCACCAGGGATGCGGTGCGACATGCGTGTGCGAAAGCGCACGACCTCTCCGGCTTGTCCAAGCCGGTCACGCCGCACAGCCTACGGCACGCCTTTGCCGTCCATTTGTTGGAGGCCGGCGCCGACGTGCGCACCATTCAACTGCTGCTCGGTCACAGGAGCCTCACGACCACCGCCCATTACCTGCGGATTGCCACCAACAAGGTCTGCGCCACGTCGAGTCCCTTCGAGCTCTTGCCGCGTCCGGCGCCCACCTTGCCGCCGGCCGCCAAGCCGCAACACTTCTGAGCTCTCGCCGATGGCCCGCTCGGGGCCGGAAGTGGCGGACATCTTCCGCCGCTATGGCGACGCCTACCGCGCTCAGCATGATGCGTCGCTGTCGACCGCCCAGCATCGCGTCATGACGGCGATCGAACTGTGCCGGACCGCCGCGCTCGGCGGGCACGTCGAAGCATGCGATCAATGCGGCCACCGGCGCATCGCCTTCAACAGTTGCCGCGACAGGCATTGTCCCCGCTGCCAATCACTGGCCCGGGCACAATGGCTGGAGGATCGTCGCGCCGAGCTTCTCGACACGCGGTACTTCCACGTCGTCTTCACGCTGCCGGAACCCATTGCCGCCATCGCTTATCAGAACAAGGCGCTCGCCTACGGCCTTCTCTTCCGC
>NZ_RZSG01001368.1:0-700 GCF_003997725.1 Mesorhizobium sp. M4A.F.Ca.ET.050.02.1.1 | reverse complement strand
GGGGAGAGAGCGCCCAGTTCGGCGGCAGCGACTGGAAGCTAACCGATTTGCGCGGCGCCTTTGGCATGGCGAACCTGCCGCCGGATTCGGTCCCTGTGCTGGCCGACTTCTCGGTGAAAGTGGGCGATCCCGATCTGCAAAAACTCTGGATCGGCTGCAGGATAGTGCTGATGGACAAGGACGGTCGGCGTTGGTCGCCGACATCGGCGGTATCGCTGAAAACGCAGGACCACGTGCAGACCTGCACGTCGGCGATCTTCTCCGGCGCCAAGAGCGGCGACACCCTCAACCTGCGCGAGACCTTCCTGGTGCCGAAACAGGCGACAAGGACGATACGGCCGGCCGTCGGCGTCGCCAGCGAGCGGCCGCATTTCCTGCTGTTCCAGTTGGAAAAGGATTGATCCGGCCACCCGTCCGTCACTGTCACGGATAGAGGCGCGTCTTGTCCCAGCCACCTTCCGCGTTGCGCGTGAAGACCAGGCGGTCGTGAAGGCGGAACGGCCGGTCGTGCCAGAACTCGATCGTCTGCGGCACGATGCGGAAGCCGGACCAGTGTTTTGGCCGCGGGATCTCGCCGATTGGATAGCGCGCGGTGTATTCGGCCACCGCCTTCTCCAGCGCGAAGCGGCTTTCCAGAGGCCGCGACTGTTTCGAGGCCCAAGCGCCGATGCGGCTGCCGCGCGGCCGCGTCGCGTAGTAG
>NZ_RZSG01001367.1:0-702 GCF_003997725.1 Mesorhizobium sp. M4A.F.Ca.ET.050.02.1.1 | reverse complement strand
TCGCGGCGGCGCGCCAGACCGGCCTGCCGCTGGTCATCCATTCTCGCGATGCCGACGACGACATGGCCGCGATCCTCGAAGACGAGACAGGGAAGGGCGCTTTCCCCTTCATTCTGCATTGTTTTTCGTCGGGGCGCAGGCTGGCCGAGGTCGGCGTCGCGCTTGGCGGCTACGTCTCGTTCTCCGGCATCCTGACCTTCAAGAACTCGACCGATTTGCGCGCCATCGCCGCCAACGTGCCGCGTGACCGGCTGCTGGTCGAAACCGATGCGCCTTATCTCGCGCCGATCCCGTTTCGCGGCAAGCGCAACGAGCCGGCCTATGTCGCCAACACCGCCAGGGTGCTGGCCGAGACGATCGGCGTCGGCGAGGCCGAGATCGCCGATATCACCACGGACAATGTCTTCCGGCTGTTCCGGAAGATGCCGCGGCCCGACGCGCCGGGCGCCTGAGGCATGAGCGACCGGCTGCGCCTCACCATCCTCGGCTGCGGCTCGTCGCCCGGCACGCCGCGCATCACCGGCGACTGGGGCGATTGCGATCCCGCCAATCCCAGGAACCGGCGCATGCGCGCGGCCGCGCTGGTCGAGCGGGTCGCGGCGAACGGTGGCCGCACAACGGTCGTCATCGACACCGGGCCGGATTTCCGCGAGCAGATGCTTCTGGCGTCCGTCAAACGCATCGACGCGGTCGTCTACACGC
>NZ_RZSG01001366.1:0-702 GCF_003997725.1 Mesorhizobium sp. M4A.F.Ca.ET.050.02.1.1 | reverse complement strand
GGCTGGGACCTCAAGGCGGCGGCCGGCGGTGACGCGGTCGACGGCGATTACGGCGTCGGCGGCTTCGCCGGCCTGCAGGAATTGCGCGACCTCAACAAGCCGGTCATCGCTTGCGTCAACGGCATGGCGGTCGGCGGCGGCTTCGAGCTGGCGCTGTCCTGCGATCTCATCTACGCCGCCGACCATTCCTCCTTCGCGCTGCCCGAGATCCGCGCCGGCACGCTTGCCGATGCCGCGACGATCAAGCTGCCGAAGCGCATTCCCTACCATGTCGCCATGGACCTCCTGCTCACCGGCCGCTGGATGGATGTCGCCGAGGCGCATCGCTGGGGCCTGGTCAACGAGGTGCTGCCCAAGGAGAAGCTCGAGGACCGCGTATGGGAGATCGCCCGGCTGCTCGCCAGCGGCCCGCCGCTGGTCTTCGCCGCGATCAAGGAGACCGCGCGCGTGGCCGAGGCGCTGACCTTCCAGGACGCGATGAACAAGGTCACGCGCCGGCAATTGGCGACCGTCGATTTGCTCTACGGGTCGGAGGACAATATGGAAGGGTTCCGGGCGTTTGCCGAGAAGCGCGATCCGGTGTGGAAGGGCAGATAGTCTCGCAGCCGATGGCGTTCCTTCCCATCCCCCTCTGCCCTGCCGGGCATCTCCCCCTCAAAGGGGGGAGATCGGATGTCGCGAAGGCTTTCGCCAGTCTCAGAC
>NZ_RZSG01001365.1:0-712 GCF_003997725.1 Mesorhizobium sp. M4A.F.Ca.ET.050.02.1.1 | reverse complement strand
CCCGGTCACCCTGCGCGAGGTGGCGTCGGCCGCCGGCGTCAGCGTGGCGACGGCCTCGAAAGCGCTGAACGGGCAGGGGCGGATGACGGCGGAGACGCGCGAGCGCATCCGCGAGACGGCGCAGCGGCTGGGGTTCCGGCCGAACAGCCTGGCGCAGAGCCTGCTGCGCAAGCGTTCCTTCACCGTCGGGCTGCTCACCAACGATACTTACGGCCGCTTCTCGCTGCCGCTGATGGCCGGCGTGTCCGACGCGCTGGTCGACGCCGGCGTCTCGGTGTTCCTGTGCAATGTCGAGGACGATCCGCGCCTCGGTCAGCTGCATGTCGAGGCCATGCTCGACAAGCGCGTCGACGGCATCATCGCCACCGGCAAGCGCATCGACCGCCATCTGCCGATCGACCTCTCCAATCTGCGCATCCCGGTCATCTATGCCTTCACCCAGCCCGATCCGGGCTCGGTTGCCTTCGTCTCCGACGATGCCGGCGGCGCGCGGCTGGCGGTCGAGCATTTTTGTGGGCTCGGGCGCCGGCGCATCGCCCATGTCAGCGGGCCGGCGAGTTTTGCCGTGGTGCATGAGCGCGCGCGTGCCTATCGCGAGGTGCTGGCCGAGCACGGCCTGCCGGCCGCCGAGCCGCTGCTCGGCGCCTGGTCGGAAGGCTGGGGGCACGAGGCGGTGGCGAAGCTGTTCGACAGCCGGGGCAGGGGTGAGACG
>NZ_RZSG01001364.1:0-718 GCF_003997725.1 Mesorhizobium sp. M4A.F.Ca.ET.050.02.1.1 | reverse complement strand
GCGGCGAACACGCCGATCTGGCAGTTGGCCATCTTGCCCGTCGAGACATTGACCTGCCGCGCTACCCCACAGGACGTCTTGCCTTGCTTGACGAAACCCGTCTCATCGATCACCAGGACCGCTTCGGCGTCAGCCAACGTTTCGAGGGCATATTCGCGCACAATGTCGCGCAGGGCGTCTGCGTCCCACCTGCCCCTTCCGAGAATGGCCTGTTGACGCCACGGTCCAGGGTCACCCGCAGCCTCGGCGCGCATCCACCCGGTTTTGCGATGCGCATCCCGGAGCAGACCTTCAAGGAAAAGTCCGGCCGAAATCGCCACACGTTCCTGAGGGAAAAGTCTCCTGATCCGGGACTTCACCTCGCGCAGCGCCGAGGCCCATATCTCCAGTGTCATTTCAATCGATTCAACCATTGTCAATAACCCCCCCTCTGGCCGCCCAGCGCAGAATCGACAAAAACAACTAATTCACCCGTGAAGCGCAATTGTAATACTGGCCGGCTCTCCTTTGTTTTTTACCGATAACAGTAATGCCTGAGCGACAATTTGAGCGGCGCACAACTCTCACATTCTCTTGTTCAGGACAAGCTTGACTTAACAACCCGTGATTGCCATAACCCCGGCGTAGACGAAAATGCAAGCATCGCCGCGAAGGATAAACGGGAAAATCGCAAACAGGCTCGCGCGATAAAGTTAGATATGTTTAATAAGCGTTGGCT
>NZ_RZSG01001363.1:0-718 GCF_003997725.1 Mesorhizobium sp. M4A.F.Ca.ET.050.02.1.1 | reverse complement strand
GCAGGGCAGCATTGCCCGATCTTTCGGGATCATAGCGGTTTGCTTTCTCGGCTTCCTCGCCATGACCGGCAGACTGGTGTGGATGATGGCGCTTTCGATCATCATCGGCATCGCTCTGGTGTTTGGCGCCGCAGCCCTGGTCGATTCCATCCGGTCCACCGCTGGAGGCGCGTGACCGATGGAGGATGAAGAGGTCTATGTCGAGCCGGTCAGCCTGCCTCTGACGCGCCCGCCGATGAAATGGGGTGTGCGCTACGAGGTGTTCGCGCTTAACGGCATGGCTGCGGTCATCGGATTCATTGCGACCAGCAGCTTCACGCTTGGCCTCGGCCTATTCAGCGCGACGCATTTGATCAGCGCTTATCTGTGCCAGCGCGACCCGTACATTTTTCACATAGTCGAGCGCCGGCTGTCGAAGCGGGGCGCGGTCGCCAACTCAGGCTTTTGGGGCGCGAGGAGCTATTCGCCGTGAGCGTGAACGCCGACCTGAAATTCGCGAAAGCACGCAAACGGGAAAAGCCTGTCGAGGCCCATGTCCCCTATTTGCGCCATGTCGACGGCAACCTGGTCGTCACCAAAAGCGGCTTTCTCGTCGGGGTCATTCAGCTTGGCGGCCTGCCCTTCCAGACCATGGATCAGGCAGAGCTCAACAACCGCATGTTCAATCGCAACACGACATTCCGCAACCTCTCCACGTCCCGCTTTGCCGCCTATGCGA
>NZ_RZSG01001362.1:0-719 GCF_003997725.1 Mesorhizobium sp. M4A.F.Ca.ET.050.02.1.1 | reverse complement strand
GCATGACATAGTGCGGCAGCTTGGTCGGGATCGCCTCGAACACCAGCCAGAACGGGATATACCAGGCGAGGCAGAAGCGCAGGCGCGGATCATCCCAAAAGCGGTTGATGGCCTGCAGCCCGGCGCCGACAGCGATCAGGCCGAACGGCCACATGAAAAGCGAATAGGTCAGCATGTAGAAGCCGGGCGGCAGGCCATGCGATTCCTCGCCCTGCGCCACCTTGGTCAGCATGTCCTTGCCGACCGCCTCCTGGAAAAAAGCGCCGCCGCTCTTCAAGCTGATGAGAAATATCCAGGGCAGCACGATGACGAGCACGATGGCGACGCCGTGCACCAGCTTCAGCTTGAGGAGCCAGCGCCAGTCGCGATCGAAGGCAACCAGCGCCGCCGCCGTCAGCAGCGACAAGAGCGGCGCCACCGGTCCCTTGATGAGGATGCCAAGTCCCTGCGCGATCCAGAAGATCCAGGGCAGATGGCCAGCGACCGGCTCGTTGCGGCGCGCGGCGAGATAGGCCTGCGCCAGCGCGCCCTGGGCCGCCACGCAGCAGGCCAGAAGCATGGCGTCGGTCTTGGCGTCGCGGCCCTCGAAGGCGGTGGCAAAGATCGCCGCCATCATCAGACCGGCGGCGAGGCCGGCATTGGCGCCGAAGAGCCTCGTGCCGGTCCAGCCGATGCCGACGACGGCGAGCGCGATGCCCAGCATTGAGACCAGGCGATAG
>NZ_RZSG01001361.1:0-719 GCF_003997725.1 Mesorhizobium sp. M4A.F.Ca.ET.050.02.1.1 | reverse complement strand
CTATCCGGCCTCGCCATCCGGCATGACCGGTGTGCAGACGCTGGTGCCGATCATGCTCGACCACGTCAATGCCGGAAGGCTGACCCTGCAGCGCTTCGTCGACCTTTCCAGCCACGGTCCGCAGCGCATTTTCGGCATGGCGCGCAAGGGCCGCATCGCCGCCGGCTACGACGCCGACTTCACGGTCATCGATCTCAAGCGCCGCGAGACCATCACCAACGCGCAGGCCGGCTCGAAGGCCGGCTGGACGCCCTATGACGGCAAACAGGTCACCGGCTGGCCGGTCGGCACCATCGTGCGCGGTAGACGCGTCATGTGGGAAGGCGAGATCGTTACGCCTGGACAGGGCAGGGCGGTGGAGTTCTCCGAGGCGCTGGCGAGGTAGCTATTCCGCCACATTGGATTTTCCGCTCTTTCCACGGCGAACGGTGGGGTACTGCAGTTCCGTCAATGGAGATAACGGAAGATGCGTTCCATGAACGGCAAATATGCGCTCCTGAAAATCTTGCATGTCTCCGCCCTGGCCACAGTGGTCGGCTGGTATGGTTTCGGAACGCAGAGTCTGGCGCGAAATCTCGAAACGAATTATTCGGATTTCGACGAAATGGCGTTCAAAAACATGGTTATAGCAGGTGACTGCGATGAAGCATTTCATTCTATTTGGCATAGAGTGGCGACTGGTGAAGTAAGTCCTACAGAAATATTTGAAGTATATATAG
>NZ_RZSG01001360.1:0-725 GCF_003997725.1 Mesorhizobium sp. M4A.F.Ca.ET.050.02.1.1 | reverse complement strand
CAAGCGCTCGTTGACCGTGTGCAGGCGCGACATTGCCGGCGACAAGGATCTCGAGGTCGGTTTCGCCAAGGACCGGCCGGCGCTCGCCGGCAGCCGCGCCCGGCTGCCCGAGCTGCCGAAGAAGGCCTCGAAGGCCGATATCGCCATCACCCGCGGGCTCGGCGATTCCATGGCGCTGAAGCGCGCCTGCCACGATCAGCGCATCCACAACAAGCTGGCGCCGGAGGGCAAGCTGGCGCGCTCGATCTACGACGCGGTCGAGCAGGCCCGTGTCGAGGCGATCGGCAGCCGCGCCATGCAGGGCGTCGCCGACAATATCGGCTCGATGCTGGAGGACAAATACGCCAAGGCCAATCTCGTCGACGTCAAGGACAAGGCCGACGCGCCGCTCGAGGAGGCGGTGGCGCTGATGGTGCGCGAGAAGCTCACCGGCCGCGCCGTGCCCAGGAGCGGCGAGCGCCTGGTCGATCTGTGGCGCCCTTGGGTCGAGGAGAAGGCCAGCGCCGATCTCGACGGCCTGTCGGCCAAACTCGACGACCAGCAGGCTTTTGCCCGCATCGTGCGCGACATGCTGGTCTCCATGGAGATGGCCGAGGAGCTCGGCGACGACCAGGAGAGCGAAGACACCGAGGACAGTGACGACAACGAGCCGCAGGGCGAGGAGCAGAGCGAGGAGGGCGGCGAGGACGATTCCGGCTCGGAGCAGTCGCAGTCCGACGACGCCG
>NZ_RZSG01000135.1:0-10904 GCF_003997725.1 Mesorhizobium sp. M4A.F.Ca.ET.050.02.1.1 | reverse complement strand
GTCGTGCTCTCTGGCGGCAATGTCGATTTCGACACTTATGCGGAGATCATGGCGGCGGCTTAGGGGACTGCGGGCATTGGACGCCTGAGTCGTTCTGGAGCCGTCAAAGCGAAAACGTCTTGCCGACCACGGATGGAGCGACCGTCTCGCCATAGGCGGCCGCAAGCGCGCTCACGGCGCGCCAGCCCGTGCAATGCCCGGGCGATATCAGCTGCAGGTCAAACTCGGCCAGTGCTTCGACCGTCTCGGGGATGATCGGCTCGGTCACCCCCGAGAGGTGGAAGCCGCCGAACGCGCCGTAGAGCGGAATTTCCGGAAACCGTGCCTTGGCGTGGGTCAGGACGTTGATCAGGCCGGCGTGCGAGCAGGCGGTGAAGACGATTTGCCCCTTGCCGGCCACGTTGATTGCCACGTAGCGCTCGTCCGGCATCACTTCGTCCAGTTCCCAGCCGCCTGCGGCGGTCTGGCGATACTGGCCGGGAAAGCCGCGTTCGAACCGGGTCACGCGCGGGATTTCGCCGCTGACATAGAACGTCTCGTCAAGAAGCAACTGCTCGTCGCGGGTAACGATGACATCGGCGCCGCTCCCGGACAGGACCTCCACGCTCGGCACCAGTTCCATCGGCCGAAACTGCCCATCGGCGGATTTGGTCGCCCGCAAGGCGAACATGTCGGGATGCATGTAGGTCGGGACGGGCCGCCCGCCATTGGCCATCGTGATCATCTGCAGGGCGCGCGGCATTGCGCCGGCGTGGTCCCAGTGCCCATGCGACAGCATTACCGCCCCAACCTCCCCGAGATCGACGCCGAGCCTGACCGCGTTGCGCTCGAACACCCATTCCTCGGGCCCGGTGTCGAACAGCAGCGTGCGGCTGGCCGATGCCGTCCGGACGGTGATCAGGCAGGAAAGCCCATGCGCGGCGCAGCACAGGCATTTGCCCGACAGCCATGGCATCCCGCGACGGCGAAGGCGGGCGAACTCGGTCTCGACGAAGCCGGGGCTCGACGACAGGCTGTCCGTCGCGTTGTCGACGAGAAAGATGACCTCTGCCGTATCGACGACCCTCATCGGACCAGCTCTGATGATACAGGAACCACCACTCTATCGCATTCGAGCGTCCGGCACAGCCGCGACAAGCGTGCGGAGCCCATGCCTTGCTGGACCTAGTCCAGCGTCCGCCTGAACCGCACCAGCGCCACGCCGGCAAACACCGCCACGAACAGCACCAGCCAGCCGATCTCGGTCGCCACCGCCGGCAGCTCGGCGCCCTTTAGCATCACCGCGCGGATGATGCGCAGGAAATGCGTCAGCGGCAGGATCTCGCCGAACAGCTGCGCCCAGCCCGGCATGCCGCGATAGGGGAACATGAAGCCCGACAGCATGATCGAGGGCAGGAAGAAGAAGAAGGTCAGCTGCAGCGCCTGCATCTGCGTGCGTGCGATCGTCGAGATGGTGTAGCCGAGCAGCACCAGCGCCAGCACGAAGATCAGCACGGCGGTCAACAGCAGCGAGATCGAGCCGGTGAACGGGATGGAAAACAGAAGCTTCGCCGCCGCCAGCACCACCACCACCTGCACGGCGCCGACCACCAGATAGGGCAGCACCTTGCCCATCATGATCTCGAGCGGGCTGGAGGGCATGGCGAGCAGGTTCTCCATCGTGCCGCGCTCGGTCTCGCGCGTCAGCGCGATCGAGGTCATCATCACCATCGTCATCTGCAGGATGACGCCGAGCAGGCCGGGCACGATGTTGTATTGCGAGATGCCTTCGGGATTGTAGCGCCGGTGCACCACCACTTCGAGCTGGCCCTTGGCGGTTTCCGCCGCCGCCTCCTGCATGCCGCGCGCCCGAAGCAGCGCCTGGTTGGCGACCGTGCCCAGCGTCGAGATGGCGCCGCTCGCCACGGCCGGGTCGGTGGCGTCGGCCTCGATCAGGATCTGCGGACTGTCACCGCGCTCGACGCGGCGGGCGAAATCGGCGGGAATGGTGACGACAAAGGCGACGTCGCCGCGCGACATCAGGAACTCGGCCTCGGCGGCACTTTGCGCGACATGGTCGAAGCGGTAATAGCCGGTGGTCTGCAGCGCCGAGACCATGGCCCGCGTATAGGGATCGCTGCTCGTCGCCACCAGCGCCGCCGGCAGGCTCTTCGGATCGTTGTTGATGGCATAGCCGAACAGCACCAGCTGCATCAGCGGTACGCCCAGCATCATGGCGAAGGTGATGCGGTCGCGCCGCATCTGGATGAACTCCTTGATCAGCAGCGCGCCGAGCCTGGCGAAGGAGAACAGGGCGCTCATCCTGTTTTTCATCCCATATTGTCCTTCGAGCCGGCCATG
The DNA here is from genome assembly GCF_003997725.1 of Mesorhizobium sp. M4A.F.Ca.ET.050.02.1.1. Lineage (NCBI taxonomy): Bacteria > Pseudomonadati > Pseudomonadota > Alphaproteobacteria > Hyphomicrobiales > Phyllobacteriaceae > Mesorhizobium > Mesorhizobium sp. M4A.F.Ca.ET.050.02.1.1. Next base: position 8,564 of record NZ_RZSG01000135.1, on the reverse strand, counting down.
AACTGGATGAAGACGTCCTCGAGGCTGGTTTCGCCCGGCGTCACCGTCACGCCCTTGTGCTGCTTTTCGACATCGGCGAGCGCCGCCTTGAGCGCCTGTTTGTCGGAGCCGACGACATGCAGCGTCGCGCCGAACGGCGCCACCTGGTCGACGCCGGCGCGGCCCTGCAGCGCCTCCGCGACCTGGTCGAGACGCGGACCCTGCACCACGAAGGTGGTGAGCCCGGCATTCTTCACCACCTCTTCCACAGTGCCGGTGGCCAGCATCTTGCCGTAGGAGATGTAGCTGATGCGGTGGCAGCGCTCGGCCTCGTCCATATAATGGGTGGAGACCAGCACGGTCAGGCCGCCGCTCGCCAGCCGGTGGATCTCGTCCCAGAATTCTCGCCTTGCCTTGGGATCGACGCCCGCCGTCGGCTCGTCGAGCAGAAGCAGCCTCGGCTTGTGCATGATGCAGGCGGCGAGCGCCAGCCGCTGCTTCCAGCCGCCCGACAGCGTGCCGGCGAGCTGGTTCCGGCGTGTCGTCAGGCCAAGCTCCTCCAGCGTCCGCGCCACATGCTCCTCGACCGGTCTCAGCTGGTAGAGCCGGGCCACGAATTCGAGGTTCTCGCCGATCGTCAGATCCTCGTAGAACGAGAATTTCTGCGTCATGTAGCCGACTTCGCGCTTGATCCTGAGCGCATCGGTGCGGATGTCGAGGCCGAGCACCGTGCCTTCGCCCTCGTCCGGCGTGAGCAGTCCGCACATGATGCGGATGGTCGTCGTCTTGCCCGAGCCGTTCGGCCCCAGGAAGCCGACGATCTCACCCTCGGCCACCGTCATCGTCACGTGGTCGACGACGGTCTTGTTGCCGAAGCGCTTGACCAGGCCATGGACGTCGATGGCGTTCATTTTCCGGCATCCGCCAGGTCGACGTCGACGATCTGCCCGGGCTGCAGCGGGCCGGCATCGCCCTCCGGCCGCGCCTCGACCAGAAACACCAGCTTCTGCCGGTTCTCCAGCGAATAGATCACCGGCGGCGTAAACTCCGGATCCGGCGACACATAGCTGACGCGCGCCCTCAGATCAGGCCCGCAGCCGTCGCAATGGACGCTGAGCAGCGCACCGACCTTGACCGAGGAGAAGGCGCTTTCCGGTACATAGACGCTGACCTTCACGGCGCCGTCCGGCAGTATCGAGATGACAGGCGCCGTCGGGCCGGCGGTGTCGCCCGGATTGCGGATCACGTCGTTGACGCGACCGGGCGAAGGCGCCGTCAGCACGCGCTTGGACAGCCGCCACTGAGCCTGTCCCAGGGCCGATTGCGCCTGCTTGACCTGGTTGTCGGCGGCCTTGATCGTTTCCGGGCGTGCCGGCAGACCGCCGACAGCGAGGTTGGCTTCGGCCTGGCCGACCTGCGCGTTGGCCGTCTCCAGCGCGGCCGACGCCGTATCGTAATCTGCCTGCGTGCCGGTGCCGCGCTTGTAAAGGTCGCTGGCGCGGTCATAGCGGCGCTTGGCGTCGGCGGCCTGAGCCCTGGCCATGTCGACTTGTGCCTTCAGCACGGCGATTTCTTCCGGACGCTTGCCCACTTGCAGGTCGGCGAGCTGCGCCTGCGCCTGCGCCAGCGCTGCCTCAGCCTGAGCCACGGTGATCTTGGCGTCGGCGCTCTCCAGCGTCACCACCGTCGCGCCCGGCGCGACGCGGTCGCCGCGCTTGACCGCGACGGTCTCCACCTGCGCGACCTCGATCGGTGCCAGCAACACATAGTCGCCCTCGACATAGCCTACGGCCAGCGGTGCAGCCGGCGCGCAGGCGCCGAACAGCTGGGCGGCTAGCGGCAGCGAACAGAGAAAGCTCATGATTTGCCCTCCTTGCGGGCGGCCACGGTGCCAGCGGCCGGATTGCGGGCAGCCAGATTGCGGGCGGCAAGCATTGCGCTGAGATTGTCCGAGGCGATCGCCACCACCTTGGCCGCCTCGGCCTCGCCGATCTCGCGCCAGCCCATCCGGCGCATCACCGCCTCGCGGCCGATGCGGAAATAGATCACCTGGCCGATCAGCGTGAAGACGGTGAGCCGGGTGCGCTCGCTCTCGGCCGGTTCGCCCGTGGCCTGCTCCCAGATCATGCAAAGCCTGCGATGCGTCGGCTCGAACACGCCGGCATAGATGCGGTCGAGCGCGGCGGTCGGGTGGGAAAGCTCTCTAAGTACGAATTGTACGATCTCGCCTGCCTGCGGGCTCGCAACGATGAAGGCCACCATCCGCTCCAGCGCCGTGAAAAGCTGCGCCCGTGCCGCTTCCGCGTCCGCCGGCGCTGGCGCGGCGCTGACGGCCTGGTTTCCAAGTGCTTGCCCGGCAATCGTCTGGATGGTGTCGACGATGTAGTCGGCGGCGGCGGCGCGCAGGCCTTCCTTGCCGCCGAAATGATAGGCGATGGAGCCGATATTGGCCTTGGCCTCCGCCGCGATCTCGCGCGTCGAGGTGCCGTCGAAGCCTTGCCGGCCGAACAGCTTCAGCGCCGCGTGCACAAGTGCGGCGCGCGTCTGCTCGGCGGGAGAAGCTTCGCGATGGGGAGGTTTGACGCTCGTTTTCTTGCTCACGGTATTCGTTTAATCAATCGATTGATTAAAGTCAATCCGATTCTCAGCTTCGGCTTGCCATGTCCGTCCGCGCGCGCTTTAGTGCGCGGCCATGGGCAAGGAAGTCGAACGCAAATTCCTGGTCTCCAGCGCCGCCTGGCGTGACCTGGCCGAGGCGGATATCCGCATCCGGCAATTTTACCTTGCCGCCGCCCCCGGCCGCACGGTCCGCGTGCGCATCAGCGACGACACCTCAGCGGAACTGACGCTCAAATTCGGCAGCAAAGCGCGCGAGCGCGACGAGTTCGAATATCCGATCCCACTTGCGGAGGCTGAAGAAATGCAGGCCTTCGCCATCGGACGTGTCATCGAGAAGACACGTCACCATGTTAGGCACCGCGGCTATCTCTACGAAGTCGATGTCTTCGGCGGGATGCTGGCGGGGCTGGTGGTCGCCGAACTCGAGACGCCGGAAGACGTGCCGGACGAAATGCTGCCTGATTGGCTCGGCCGTGAAATCACAGGCGAGTCGAGGTTCTACAACGCGTCGCTCGCCCTTGGGGGGATTCCGGAGATCGCCGCATGAGTTTTCGCATCGATCCGCGCCTGCCGCTGACCGGCGAGGTCAGGCGCATCCTGACTGACGAGGTCGGCAAGGCGCTCGCCCATCTCGAGATGGCGCGTGAGAAGCCCGAGCAGGGGCTGCATAAATGCCGCAAGCGGTTGAAGAGCGTGCGTGCATTGCTGCGCCTGGTTCGTTCCGGTGACGAACCGTTCTGTCAGACCGAAAACGAGTGCTACAAGCAGGTATCGGCGCTGCTTGCCGGGCCGCGCGAGGCGACCGCCCTGATCGAAACCATCGACCGCCTGGCAGCAAGCTTCCCGGAGCAGAGCGCCGGCGGCGGCCTCGATGCCGTCCGCGACCGGCTGGTTATGCGCCAGCATGAGTTGCATGCCGGCGCAGGTCTCGATGCCGCGATCAGTGCCGCGGCTGCCGCTTGCCGGGAGGGCCTCGGCCATATCGACAGGCTCTCCCTGCCCGACCAGCCCGAGCAGGCGGCCGACATTCTCGCCGAGGGCGCCCGCGCCACCTTGCGGCGGGCGCGCAAAGCGCTGGACAAGGCTGGGTCCCGCGGCGAGGCGGATGATTTCCACGACCTGCGCAAGGCGGCCAAGACCCACAGCATGCACCTGTCGCTGCTCGGCCGGCTCTGGCCGACACCGATCAAGGCCCGCCGCAAGGCGGTCGATGCTCTGGGTGAACGGCTGGGCGAACTCCACGATGTCTTCGTCATGCGCGCCCTGCTCGATGCCGAAGCCGAGCCGCTCGGACCGCCAGAGGATATAAAGCTTCTCGGCAAGCTCGTGAAGCGCTCGGAAAAGAGCCTGCGCAAGTCAAGCCTCGCCGAGGCGGCCGAACTGTTCGGCGACAGCCCCAAACGGTCGACCAGGAAACTTGCCCGCAAGGCCCGCGATGACCTCGCCGGAGCAGCCCAGGAAGATCTGGCGGCCGCCGCCGGCTAACGGGCGCTGCTGGCGTCCCCCCGCCGGCCCATGCTAATCACGCTCTACCATGACCGCGCCGGCCGAAACCCTTCTCGACCGCCTTGGCCGCTGGCTTGCCAGCCGGCTGCAGGATGAGTCCTCGGGCTATGAGCCCTACACACCGTCCGATGCCGAAACGCTGCGCCGCGCGCTGGAACCGGACGACATCCTGCTCATTGAGGGCAACCAGAAGATCTCGGCGGTCATTAAATACCTGACCCAGTCGACATGGTCGCATGCTGCCTTCTATGTCGGCGATGCCTTGCCCGCGCCTGAAGACGGTTCGGAGCGGCCGCGCCTGATCGAGGTCACGCTCGGCGAGGGTTGTGTCGCCGTGCCGCTGTCGCGCTACCGCACCTACAACACCCGCATCTGCCGGGCGAGCGGCCTGACGCCCGAAGACCGCGACCATGTCGTGGCCTTCATGATCGGCAAGCTCGGCCTGAAATACGATCTCAAGAATATCTTCGATATGCTGCGATTTTTCTTTCCAACGCCGCCGGTGCCGGTGCGCTGGCGCCGCCGCTGCTGGCGTTCGGGTCCGGCGATCCGACGCGGGCGATCTGCTCGACGCTGATCGCCGAGGCCTATGGCCAGATACGCTATCCGATCCTGCCCGAGATCACCCGCGCGCCCGGCCGCGCCTCGGCGCAATCGAGCTATATGCGCCGCGAGATCTTGCACATCCGCCACCACTCGCTCTACACGCCGCGCGATTTCGACCTGTCGCCCTTCTTCCGCATCGTCAAGCCGACGCTGGAATATGGCTTCGACTACCGGGCGGTGACCTGGGACGACAAGGCGGCCGAGGCCAAGGCCGCGGAATAAATTAGGCGGGCTGGCGTGGTTTGCCGGCAACGGGCCGGCCGCTCGGCCTCGCGCCGCCATCGCGTGCATGCGGCCCGATCGGCATGATCGCCGGAAACGGCGTCGCCCCGAAGGCGAACGTCCATTTGTAGCCGATGAGCTGTTCCTCCGGTGTCGTGTGCTGGTCGTGATGGGCAAGCAGTTTTGCGCGCTCCGCCAGCTCTTCCGCCTCGCGCCGCACCATCTCCGCCGTCTCAGGCCGCATCCGCCGCGAGAAGCTGACGAAACTCGCCTCGCGCTCCAGATGGGTGATCGCCCAGCCGATGAAATTCTTGTTGGTCGTCTCGAATAGCGGCCTCAGCGGCCCGTCGAAATTCCACTGGATCGGCGTCTCGACCAGCAGCCGCGCCGAAAGCCCGCGGCCGATCTCGACAAGGCCGAGCTCTTCCAGGTCGCGCAGATAGAGGAACATAGAGGCCTCGCTCAACCCTTGAGAACGCATGATGCCCTGGGGTGTGAACTTCTCCGAGAGCATGATGAAGACGAACAGCAGCGCCGGCCGTGCAGAAAGTTTGCGCTCGATCTCCGGCGCGACATGGTTGGCGGGCCCCGGCCCCCTGTTCATCGATCCCAGCACGTTCTCCAGCTCGACCTCGGCGGCGGCGCAGATCTCGACCAGGCGGTCGAGCTTGCAGTTCTTCTCATGGAAGACACGCTTCACCGTCGGCTCGGAAACACCCATGCGCTCGGCCAGCATGCGATAGGTCAGGCCCTTCGCCCTCAGCGTGCGTTTCAGCGCCTCGAAGATCGGAGCGTTCATGGAATGCACCTCGCCAGCGCGAATTCGTATCGATTTGTGATACTAGCTGGAAGAGGCCTTCCGGAAAAGTATCAAAAACCCTAGCTCTCCGCCGTCATCACAGGAGACCAGGCCATGAAGACCCTCATCGCTTCGACCATCTTCGCTATCGCCGGCATTGCGCTGACTTCAGTCGCCGAGGCCGGCGAAATCTGGCGCGCCACCGGCTTCGAGCAGCCGGAATCGGCGCTCTTCGATGCCGCCAACAAGCGCATCATCGTCTCCAACATCGTCGGCAATCCCGGCGCGGCCGACGGCAACGGCTACCTGTCGGTGCTGTCGCTCGACGGCAAGGTCGTCACGCAGCACTGGACCGACGGCATGGATGCGCCCAAGGGCATGGCGATCTCGGGCGGCAAGCTCTATGTCGCCGACATCACCAGGGTCCGCGTCGTCGATCTCTCCAGCGGCAAGCTGATCACAAGCGTCGACGTGCCGGACGCCGTCTTCCTCAACGACATGACGGCCGACAGCGCGGGCAAGGTCTATGTCAGCGACATGCTGGCCGACGCGATTTACCGCATCGACAGCGACACACCGAAACTGTTCGTCAAGGACGCCGCGCTTGCCTCGCCCAACGGCGTCTTCGCCGACGGCGGCAGGCTGATCGTCGCGTCCTGGGGCAAGGGTATCAAACCTGACTTCAGCACCGCCGAGCCCGGCGGCCTGCTTGCGGTCGACCTCGCCACCAGGACGGTTTCGCAATTACCCGGCGCGGAAAAGTTCGCCGACCTCGACGGCGTCGTCGCCATCGGCGACAGCATCTACGCCACCGCCTACATGACCGGCACGCTCTACCGCTATCACGGCGGTGGCAAGCCTGAGGTGGTCGCCACCTTCAAGCCGGGCAGCGCCGACATCGGCGCCGATGGCAAAACCATCTTCGTGCCGCTGATGAACGAGGGCGAGGTCGCCGCGCTCAGCCTCGATTGAAGCCGTCGGGCGGTCGGCTCGCGTTGAGGCCGCCCGCTCAGCGATCAGGCGGCGGGCGCCTTGAGCTGCCCCTGCGCATCGCGGATCGAGGCGGCGTAGGTGACCAGCGGCCGCTTGACGCCGTGGTTGATCAGCATGCGCCGCGTCTGCGGCGCGGCGCCGGCGATGATGAAGCGCACGCCGGCGCGCTTGGCCTTGTGCGCCGCGCCCTCGATGACGTTGGCCGCGGTGGAATCGAAGAACGGCACCGCCGAACAGTCGAGGATGAAGTTCTTCCTCTGATCGGCGATGCGGTCGAGCACGGTGCCGACGGTCGAGGCGGCGCCGAAGAAGAAGGCGCCCGAAATGCGGTAGACGACAGTGTCGGCATCGCTCGCCTCGCTGGAATCATAGGCAGTGGCGCGGTCGGCGACGTCCTCCGGCACCAACGGCTGGTCGGCCTCGACGGCGATCGATTTGGCCATGCGATCGATGAACAGGATCGAGCCCAGCGCGAAGCCGACGACGATGCCTTCGGTGAGGTCGCGGAAGATGACGATCAGGAACGTCGCCATCAGCACCAGCGCATCGCCTGACGAGCTTCTGAGCAGCGTGGCGAAGGCCTGTTTCTCGAACATGTTCCAGCACACCACCGCCAGCACGCCGGCAAGGGCGGCGAGCGGGATGTAGCTGGCGAGCGGCGCCGCCACCAGCATCAACGCCAAGAGCATCGCCGAATGCAACATGCCCGAGACCGGACCGTGCGCGCCGGCCCGCACGTTGGTGGCGGTGCGGGCGATCGTGCCGGTGGCGCAGATTCCGCCGAACAGGGCCGACGCTATGTTGGCGAAACCTTGCGCCACCAATTCGCAGTTGGAGCGGTGGCGGCGGCCGGTCATGCCGTCGGCGACCACGGCAGACAGCAGCGATTCGATCGCGCCGAGCAGGGCAAAGGCGATCGCGTCCGGCAGCACGTCGACCATCCTGTCGAGACTGAGCGGCGGCAGGGCCGGCCATTGCAGGCTTCGCGGGATGCCGCCAAAGCGCGTGCCGATCGTTTCGGCCGGCAGTGAAAACAGCGCCACGACGAGTGAGGCCAGCCCGATGGCGACCAGCATCGCCGGCCATTTCGGCCGCCAGCGCTTGAGGAGGACGATGGTCGCGATGGTAAGCACCGCCACGAAGGTCGCGGCCGGGTTGATCGTGCCGGCCGCCTCGCTGAGCGCCATCAGCTTCGGCACCAGCGGCCCCGGCTCCTTGCCGGCGAGCTTCAGCCCGAACAGCTCGGTGATCTGGCCGGAGAAGATGATGACGGCAATCCCCGCGGTGAAGCCGACGGTCACCGGATACGGGATGAACTTGATATAGGTGCCGAGCCTGAGGTAGCCGATGGCGAGCAGGAAGACGCCGGCCATAATCGTCGCCAGCAGCAGACCGTCGACGCCCACACGCGCCACCGTCGCCGCCACCAGCACGATGAAGGCGCCCGCCGGCCCGCCGATCTGGAAGCGGCTGCCGCCGAGCGCCGAAATGATGAAGCCGCCGACGATCGAGGTGTAGAGGCCGCGCTCTGGTGTGACGCCGGATGCGATCGCGATCGCCATCGACAGTGGCAGCGCCACGATGGCAACCGTCAGTCCGGCAATGGCATCGGCCCTAAAATGTGCAGCCGTGTAGCCCTCGCGCAGCACCGTCACCAGCTTCGGTGTGAACAGTTCGGCAAATGTCGGCCGTGCCGGTTGATGGGTTGCCCGCCTGGTTTGATCCATGGACTGCCTTCCACTCCTGAAAGGCGGCGGGATCGTCGGCAGGGATGTCGGCGGTCGCCGTCGCGACTTTAGAGCGACGCGCGTCCAAATCGGACGCACAAGATATGCTCTAA
>NZ_RZSG01001359.1:0-730 GCF_003997725.1 Mesorhizobium sp. M4A.F.Ca.ET.050.02.1.1 | reverse complement strand
GTCGACCGGCCGGGCCTGCGCGCGGTGCCATCGCTGCGCTACCTGCAGGCGGCACCCCCCTTCACCGAGCACTTCTACGATTCCGAGGATGAGGGCGACGAGAGCGTCGACAACGGCCCGACCGGCGGGCTGACCTGGGACGGCCGCGCCGATCGCGGCCAGCAGCAGGCCAGGATCCCCCTGCTCTCGCCTTTCGAGATGGCCAACAAGGATGAGAGCGGGGTGGTCGCCGCCCTGAGCAAGGCCGCCTATGCGCACGATTTCAAGGCGGCATTCGGCGACGATGTGTTCGAACGGCCGGACGACGCCTTCGACGCCGCGGTCGAGGCGCTCGGCGCGTTCGAACAGAGCAGCGCCGATTTCTACCCCTATTCCAGCCGCTACGACGCTTTCCTTGCCGGCAGGGCGACGCTCTCGGCGCAGGAATTGCGCGGCCGCGTTCTGTTCGAGGACGAAGCCAAGGGCAATTGCGCCAGCTGTCATCTGAGCCGACCCAGCAACAATGGCGAGCCGCCGCAGTTCACCGATTACGGTCTGATCGCCGTTGGCGTGCCCCGCAATGCGGCGATCCCGGCCAATGCCGATCCCGCCTATATCGATCTCGGCCTGTGCGGCCCGCTGCGCACCGACTTCAAGGGACGCGCCGAATATTGCGGGCTGTTCAAGACGCCGACGCTGCGCAACGTGGCGCTGAGGAAAAGCTTCTTCCACAATGGCTATTTCCACACGC
>NZ_RZSG01001358.1:0-732 GCF_003997725.1 Mesorhizobium sp. M4A.F.Ca.ET.050.02.1.1 | reverse complement strand
CGCTGTGTTTGCGGCGGGAAGGAAAAGGCGGCGGCGAAACCGCCGGCGATGGCGCTGGCTGAAGCCAGCGCTTGCGGATCGAGGAGCACGCCGTGCTGGGCCAGTGCCTGCTGCACCGCCTCGGCGACGAGGCCCGCCAAGGCATCCTGCGATGTCCCATCCGTCGGATTTTGAAATCTGGTCATGTGTCTGTCTTGCGGGCCACGCGCTCTCCTCCCCAGCTGCGGCCGATTGAAATGGCTACAGCAGGAAGCAAAAATGGCAGCAACGACAAACACAGCGACCCGACAGGTTGCTGTCTTGCATTTTTTTGCACCCCAACTGGACATCCCGAAATGTCAGTCGCGGGACGCCTCGGTTTGCGTGTAGGTGCGCTCTATGACAGGCGCGCGACAGTTGGCGTCGTTCGACGCGCCCAATGCAATGAAGGCTAAAGCAGCCCCGCCAATTGGGCCGCGCTGCGCAAATTCTGCCTTGGGCGCGGCCCGATCTGTTGGATCACCAGCCCGGCCGCCAGCGAGCCGAGGTCGCCGCATTCCTTGAGGCTGCGTCCTGCGGTGTAGCCGTAGAGGAAGCCGGCGGCATAGAGGTCGCCGGCGCCGGTGGTGTCGACCAGTTCGCGGATCGTCGTCGCATTGATGGTGACGGTCTCGTCGCCACGCACGATGACCGAGCCCTTTTCGGAGCGGGTGACGGCGGCGATCTTGCAATCCTTGCGGATCGCTTCCAGCG
>NZ_RZSG01001357.1:0-745 GCF_003997725.1 Mesorhizobium sp. M4A.F.Ca.ET.050.02.1.1 | reverse complement strand
GCGGCAAGCTGAAGCAGTCTTTCGCGCTCAACGACGCGACCGTCCGGATTGTTGGGGTTGACGACGACGGCGAGGTCGGCCTCGGTAAGCGCTTCGACATCATCGACCTCGGCCGCCGCATGGCCGGCGATGGCGGCGGCTCGGCTGTGCTCGGCATAGGTCGGCCCGAGCACCAGCGCCTTGCCGGGCTTCAGCAGCGAGGCAACGCGCGGCAGCAGGATCTGCGTGCCGGGCGCGGCCGCCACATGCGCCGCCGACGGCGCGCCATAGGCGCTGGCCGCGACCGCGCGAAGTTCGCCGAGCCGCGCCGCTTCCGGCAATCGCGACAGGGTGGTGGCGGGCAATTCGAAAATTGGATAGGAGTGCGGATTGATACCCGTCGAGAGATCGACGAAAGGCCGTGGCGCGTGAGGGAAGAGCGCGCTCGCCCGGCCAAGGGATCCGCCGTGATCCACTGCCGCAATCGCTCCATCAAGAAGCTTCATGTCGATACTGATTGCCTTCCTGTCATTGGTCATTGAGCGGGCACTCGGCTACCCGGACTGGCTGTTCGGGGCCATCGGCCATCCCGTCACCTGGTTCGGCAGGCTGATATCCTTTCTCGATCGCGCGCTCAACCGCGCCACTGATTCCGACGCTCGGCGTCGCCGCCGGGGCGTCATGGCTCTGCTTGTCATCGTACTGGTGCCGGCGGCCATCGCCTTTGCCGTGCAGCTCCTGCTCTGGCAGATGTTTCCTGTAGGCC
>NZ_RZSG01001356.1:0-745 GCF_003997725.1 Mesorhizobium sp. M4A.F.Ca.ET.050.02.1.1 | reverse complement strand
GTATGCGGTCAACGTCTATCCGGACGGCCATGGCAGCGTCGATGACGTGCTGAAGGCGGCCTGGTCGCACGGCGCGCCGGACGCGCTTGTCGTGCGCGACTGATCTATTTCGATCGCACGGTTGATCCGCCGGAAAAAAGCCTGATAGCTTTGCCCCTGCCAATACCGGCTAACGGGTCGAGCCCTTATGCAGTTTCGCCTTTTTCCGCCCCTCGCTGGGCTTTGCCTGTTGCTGCTTTCCCTGATCCCGGCCAACGCACAGCTTTTCGAAACCAAGGCGGCGCAAGCCTTCATGATCGATGCCGACACCGGCACCGTGCTGTTCGCCAAGGATGCCGACAAGCCCATCCCGCCGGCCTCGATGGCCAAGCTGATGACGATGGAAGTGGTCTTCAACGCCATCAAGTCCGGCCGCATGACGATCAACGACACGTTCCTGGTCAGCGAGAACGCCTGGCGCACCGGCGGCGCGCCGTCCGGCACATCGACCATGTTCGCCAAGCTCAAATCGCCGGTTCGCGTCGAGGACCTGATCCAAGGCGTGACGGTGCAGGCCGCCAATGACGGCTGCATCGTGCTGGCCGAGGGCATGGCCGGCTCGGAGGCCAATTTCGCCGTGCAGATGACCGAGCGCGCCCGCGAACTCGGCCTGCAGAAATCGACCTTCGTGAACGCCACCGGCCTGCCGGCAGACGGCCAGCAGACGACGGTTCGGGAGCTTGCGCAGCTGGCGCTGCATATCTGG
>NZ_RZSG01001355.1:0-746 GCF_003997725.1 Mesorhizobium sp. M4A.F.Ca.ET.050.02.1.1 | reverse complement strand
GGTGAGGCCCTTGTCGGTGCCGCAGTCGAGCGAGTTGACGATGCAGTCCTGCGCCACGTCGACGAGACGACGGGTGAGGTAACCCGAGTTCGCCGTCTTCAGAGCGGTGTCGGCTAGACCCTTGCGGGCGCCGTGGGTCGAGTTGAAGTACTCGAGCACGGTGAGGCCTTCCTTGAAGTTCGAGATGATCGGCGTCTCGATGATTTCGCCCGACGGCTTTGCCATCAGGCCGCGCATGCCGGCGAGCTGGCGCATCTGGGTGGGCGAACCGCGCGCACCCGAATGCGACATCATGTAAATCGAGTTCATCGGCTTCTGACGGCCGTTGTCCTCGAACTCGACGGCCTTGATGCGGGCCATCATCTCGTCGGCGACCTTTTCCGAGCACTTGGCCCAGGCATCGACGACCTTGTTGTACTTCTCGCCCTGGGTGATCAGGCCGTCATTGTACTGCTGCTCGTATTCCTTGGCCAAAGCCTCGGTCTCGGACACCAGCTTGATCTTGGTGTCCGGGATCAGCATGTCGTCCTTGCCGAACGAGATGCCGGCGCGGCAGGCATGCGCGAAGCCGAGCGCCATGATGCGATCGCAGAAAATGACCGTCTCCTTCTGACCGCAATGGCGGTAGACGGGGTCGATCATCTTGGAGATGTTCTTCTTGGTCATCTCCTGGTTGGCGGTCTCGGAGGGCACGTTGACGTTCTTCGGCAGCAGCTCGCCGATGATCATGCGGCCGGGCGTGGGGT
>NZ_RZSG01001354.1:0-747 GCF_003997725.1 Mesorhizobium sp. M4A.F.Ca.ET.050.02.1.1 | reverse complement strand
GTACCAATGCGGCCGACGAGATCCTCCTTACGAACCGATGACTGGATGGTCGAGGCGATGAGCCGCAGCGCCTCGTCGCCCCACTCCAGGCCGAAGCGCAGGTTGAGGGATTTGAGATGCTCGGGATGGATGACCAGGAAAGCGCCGGAGCGCGGCCCGTCCTCGGACGGTTTCGCGGCCCGTCGGTCCACCATCGACGTGAAGACTGGTCCGTTCAGGCAGCCGGTCAGCCTGTCATAAGTCGCCGACCGGTTGAGCTCTTGCCGATAGCGGCGGATCTCGGCCTGCTTCGAGCCGAGCAGCAGGAACAGCGGCAGGCCGATGGCAACCGGTACAAGCGTTGCCGTGATCACGCTGCGCGCGAACGGCGTCAGCGCCTCGCTGAACAAAAGCAGGTAGTTGAGGCCGAGCGAGAGGATGAGGCAAGCGGCCGTCCCCAGCACCGTCAGCCACGCGACATCTTTCCAGGCTTGTGCAGGGGGGGTCGCTGTCGGTTTGGTCACTGGCCAATCTCCTGTCCGATGCGCTGGCATAAGGCCGGTGTGTTGCAATTTCGGTTTCGACGATCCGTACAATTTGATCGATGGTGCGGAAAGACCGATCAAACCGGCCCGCGCCAAGAAAACTGCGCCGCAAGGGTTAACAAAACAAATATCGAAGGCGGCTGTTGGCGCAGGCCTGGCGGGCAGCCTAAGGTGAACGGGCCCTGGTTACACTGGCAAACTAGCGAGGCGGTCCGAATATGCC
>NZ_RZSG01001353.1:0-749 GCF_003997725.1 Mesorhizobium sp. M4A.F.Ca.ET.050.02.1.1 | reverse complement strand
AAGTGGAAGTGAAGGAAAAGAAGGACCGTGTCGACGACGCCCTCAACGCGACCCGCGCGGCCGTGGAAGAAGGCATCGTTCCCGGCGGCGGCGTCGCGCTGCTGCGTGCTTCGCTGGCCATCACTGTCAGCGGCGCCAACTCCGACCAGACCGCCGGCATCGCCATCGTTGGTCGCGCGCTGCAGTCTCCGGCTCGCCAGATCGCGGCCAATGCCGGTGCGGAAGCCTCGATCGTTGCCGGCAAGATCCTCGAGAACACGGGCCCGACCTTCGGCTTCAATGCCCAGACCGGCGAATATGGCGACATGATCGCCATGGGCATCGTCGACCCGGTCAAGGTCGTGCGCACGGCTCTGCAGGACGCGGCCTCGGTCGCCGGCCTGCTGGTCACCACCGAAGCCATGATCGCCGAGGCTCCGAAGAAGGAGTCGGCTGGCGGCGGCATGCCTGGCGGCATGGGCGGCGGCGGCATGGGTGGCATGGGCGGTATGGATTTCTAAGGTCCACGCATCTCAACAATCTCGAGGGGCGGCAGCGATGCCGCCCTTTTCTTTGGGGCGAACCTTGGTCCGAAAAAACGACGGCGCGAACCGACGAGCAGGCTTGCTTCGCCTTCGAGGAGATCGAGACCGGCATCTCTGCGATCCACAGCGAACTCGCCTACGTCCCGCAGCGCTGACATGATCGTGAGAAGGCCTCCTGTGTGCCGGACCTCGGGACGGCTCGTCGAGTTGCCAGCCTTCAAAGGG
>NZ_RZSG01001352.1:0-750 GCF_003997725.1 Mesorhizobium sp. M4A.F.Ca.ET.050.02.1.1 | reverse complement strand
AGCCGCGACGCGGCCGGGTCCAACCTCTCCTTCCCACTCCTCCCACGGACCAATCCCCTGCCATTCACATCCACCGCCGGTCCGGCGGGCTTCCCGGCATTGTTCAACCGGCCGCCAAGGCGCCCGGGATCGTCTTTTACTCAGCCGCCTCGCCGGCCGTGGCGTGGCCGAAGATCTTCGGCAGGCCGCGCGCAACGCCTGTGTCGACGGTGACGGTGGCGCTCATGCCGGTGCGCAGCGCCATTTTTGCGTCAGGATCGGTCAGTTCCAGGCGCACCGGAATACGCTGGGTGACCTTGACCCAGTTGCCGGTGGCGTTCTGCGCCGGCAGCAGCGAGAACTCCGCCCCGGTGCCGGCGCCGATCGCCTTGACGGTGGCCTCGAAGGTCTTGCCCGGATAGGTGTCGACGATGATCTCCGCCTTCTGGCCCGGCTTCATGTGGGTAAGCTGGGTCTCCTTGAAATTGGCGTCGATCCAGGTGTCGCCGGTCTCGACCAGCGAGAACAGCGGCGTGCCGACGGCGACATACTGGCCGGGCTTGAACGAGGAAGCCTGGCTGATGACGCCGTCCGCCGGCGCCGTGACCGTGGTCTGCGCCAGGTCATAGGCGGCCTTGTCGCGCGCGGCGAGCGCTGCCATCACCGTCGGGTGCTTGTCGGTCTCGATATCCGGGTTGCCGCCGAGTGCCGCCTTGGCGCTGATGATGCCCTGCTCGGCCACCGCGAGCTGCTGCCTGGCCTTGTCGAGGT
>NZ_RZSG01001351.1:0-750 GCF_003997725.1 Mesorhizobium sp. M4A.F.Ca.ET.050.02.1.1 | reverse complement strand
GAATAGGACCCCGTCGAACGGTCGCCGCCGAGGCCCGGATAGACCAGGACCTGGCCGACCGGCTTTTTGACATGGCCGCGCGTCGCGTGGCTGACGGCGGCGCAAAGGTTGCCGCCGGCGCTGTCGCCGCAGAGCAGGACGGGACGGTCGTAAGTGGCGGTCGCCCATTCGAAGGCGGCCATGACATCGTCGAAGGCGGCCGGATGCAGATGCTCAGGCGCCAGCCGGTAGTCGACCGAAACCACCTCGAAGCCGGTGCGGGCGCAGAGCTCGGCGCAGACATCGTCATGGCTGTCCAGCCCGCCGAGGATGAAGCCGCCGCCATGGACGTAGAGCACCATCGCCACCGTGAGCGGTTTTGCGTTGCGATAGAGGCGGATCGGGATGTCTTGCGCGGGCGCCGGGATGGCTGTGGTCTCGACCGTCACGCCTTGCGGATAGCCGGCAAAGAATTCCCGGCACATGCGGTCATAGATCGCGCGCTGCTGGGCAACCGTGTAGTCGATCGCATCCGGCGGGTAGTAGGCGTTGGTCTTCTCGATGAAGGCCCAGGTCTCGGCGTCGATCAGGGTTTTATAATCGGTCATGGTTGCTGCATCGATTGGAGAGGTCGAGCCCAGGCACCCCCTGGCCTGCCGGCCATCTCCCCCTCAAGGGGGGACATCGGCAGTTTTGGCCATGCCGCCTTTTCTGCAGCGTCTGAGACTGGCGAAAGCCTTCGCGACATCCGATCTCCCCCCTTTGAGGGGG
>NZ_RZSG01001350.1:0-752 GCF_003997725.1 Mesorhizobium sp. M4A.F.Ca.ET.050.02.1.1 | reverse complement strand
GGTAAGCACCTTGGCGCCTTTCGACACCGCATCCTCGACATGGCTCTCGACCTTCGCCAACCCCTTGTCGTCGATCAACGGCCCGACCATCACGCCAGCCTCGAAGCCGTCGCCAACCGGCATCGCGGCGACCTTTGCCGCGAGCCTGGCGGCGAAGGCGTCATAGACGCCGGACTGGACGTAGAGGCGGTTGGCGCAGACGCAGGTCTGGCCGGCATTGCGGTACTTGGAGGCGAGCGCGCCTTCGACCGCGGCGTCGAGATCGGCATCGTCGAAGACGATGAACGGCGCATTGCCGCCGAGCTCGAGGCTGACCTTCTTGATCTGGTCAGCGCACTGGCGCATCAGGATGCGGCCGACCTCGGTCGAGCCGGTGAAGCTGATCTTGCGCACCTTGTCGTTGCCGCACAGTTCCTTGCCGATGGCCGGACCATCTTCCCCGACGATGACGTTGAAGACGCCGGCAGGCACGCCGGCCTGCTCGGCGAGGACGGCCAGCGCCAGCGCCGAAAGCGGCGTCTGTTCGGCCGGCTTGGAGACGACCGTGCAGCCGACGGCGAGCGCAGGCGCGACCTTGCGCGCGATCATCGCGGCGGGGAAATTCCATGGCGTGATCGTGCCGACGACGCCGACAGGCTGCTTGATGACGATCATGCGCTTGTCGTTCGACGGTGCCGGGATCGTCTCGCCGTAGACGCGCTTGGCTTCCTCCGCGTACCACTCGACATAGGCTGCGGCGTAGAGGATCTCGC
>NZ_RZSG01000134.1:0-10963 GCF_003997725.1 Mesorhizobium sp. M4A.F.Ca.ET.050.02.1.1 | reverse complement strand
GGTGCCTCGCCGCTCCGCGAATGGAGCGGCGAGGTCGCTGCTTCGTTGTCATCGCTCTCGGTCGTACTCGCTGGTCATCGCCGAGCGGCAATCGGAGTGCTCACCGCTTCTCCCGAGGTCGCCAGCTATCCCGCAGGAAGCACGCCGCACGCGAGCCAACGCCGATCGATTCCGCGTGCAACTCGGCGCCTGGCGAAGTCGAATTGCGCAAATATGCCGTGGATCGGCCGTCTTCGGCCAATCCTGAAAACTCTGCAAATCTTGAAATTGTTGGCTCCCCGGGCCGGAGCCTATGCTGTAACCTTATCGTTCACTTTGGCAAAAATTGCCGCCTCATAACGGCTTGAAAACGCATCATAAGTGAGGATTTCCTTGCGAAGCCTAACCATATCGTCTACTGCTAGCAACGGACCCAATAGCGGGGAAAAAGCGGGGAAGATGACATGGGGAGCCATACTCGGAACGCTTTGACGGTCAAGAAAATCGAGTCCAGCAAGGCCAAGAAATTACGCGACGGCGGCGGGCTGTGGCTGGTGACGAAGGGCAAGGGCAGGTACTGGATTTTCGACTACCGTTTTGGCGGCAAGCGCCGTGAGATGGGGCTTGGTCCGCTACACACGGTCGGCCTCGCTGAAGCTCGAGAGAAGGCCGAGGCGGCGAGGGCGCGATTGCGCCAGGGCGCAGATCCAGTCGAGCACCGAAAAGGCGTCGAGGCCATTGAGGCGGCGAAAGCACTATCTTTCGCGAAGACATTCGGCGAGTACTGTGACGATTACGTTGATGCAGCCGTCAAGGCAGGCCGCTGGCGCGGCGCCAAGACGGAAGCCGGCTGGCGCAACACGCTATCCAACCATGCCGCGCCCCTGCGGTCCAAGGCGATAGCACTCATTGGTGTAAAAGACGTGCTTTCGATCCTGCGTCCATTGTGGGGTGTTAAGCAGGAGACGGCGGAGAAGTTACGTGAGCGCGTCGAGAGCGTCCTTGACGCAGCCTCGGTTGAGGGCTTGCGCAGCGGTGCCAACCCAGCCGCTTGGAAGGGCAATCTCGAGCATGTGCTGCACAAGCCAGACCCACTTTCCAGTGGCAACCATGCTGCGTTGCCATACAAGGACGTGGCTGTGTTCATGAAGAAACTTGCTGCGGTCGATGGCATGGGCGCTCGCGCTGTCGAGTTCGCAATCTTGACGGCCGCACGGAGCGGAGAGGTACGTGGCGCGAAATGGGACGAAATCGACCTCGCCGCGAGAATGTGGAGCGTCCCTGCAAAGCGCATGAAGTCAGGTAAAGAACATCGCGTGGCACTCTCCAGTGCCGCGGTAGCGCTGCTTAAAGCTGCTTCTCGGTTTGAAGGCAATCCCCTGGTATTTCCTGCGGTGCGGGGAGGGGAGCTTTCCGACATGACCCTTGCCGCCGTCATCAAGCGCATGCATGCCGCGGAGGTGAAGGCTGGTCGCAAGGGCTGGATTGACCCCAAGCAGGTCGACAGTGACGGCGGGCCGAAAGTAGCCACGGTGCACGGTATGCGGTCGACGTTCAAAGATTGGGCAACGGAAGTGTCAGACCATGCGCGCGAGCTTTCAGAAATGGCTCTTGCTCATGCTGTAGGAGACGCCACCGAACGAGCTTATGCGCGCGGCGATGCATTGGCCAAGAGGCATCGGCTCGCTGACGATTGGGCTGCCTACTGCGGCAAAACAAAGGCCAAAGAAACTGCTTGACATTTCAGGAACGGCTTAATTCTGCTTGACACAGAAGGCGAAAACGCCTATAGACGACAGTGACGGCAATGCCGTTTGAGTCGCCAGATTGGTCGTAGGCCTCAACGAGACTGAGGCGGCGCAAAGCGTCGGTCAACCTTCCCAGCCTAAATTGAAAATCATAGCTGCTGCGCGCGGAGAGTTCCGCGCGATGAGGAGGATTCGTGAACGACAATTTCGAATTGGTTTCGCTCAATCGTGCCGCAGAGATGACCAGCTTGAGCAGGTCAATGATCAACCGATATCGGTTTGAGGGACGCTTTCCCAAGGCTGTTCCGCTCGGCGAAAAGCGCGTCGCTTTCGTCGCGTCGGAGGTGCGCGCTTGGATCTCCGACAAGATCGCGGCGAGGGCTGCCTAAGCCATCACTGCGATTTTCACGCAGTGAGCGCACCTACACCACCATAACAAAAGAGCAGCCGACGAACGGCGCCCGCAACCCCGAACTACCAACTGGACAATCTTACATGCGCATTAGAAACGCGCGGCGGCTCGACATGAAGCCAACGCCGCGGGGTTTCACTACGCTTGCCAAGTTCGAATTCGAACCGGTGGCCGGCGTCGTGATTTACGACTGCATTCTTATCAAGGCACCAGACGGCCAATATCTGGTCTACGGCCCGCCTGCAAAAAACAATGCTCCAATTCTAAGCCTGGAGCCGGCGCTACGCCGCGAACTAGTCCAAATGACGCTGCGAGGGATTGACGCGAATGACCAAGCCGCAGCCTGAGGAAAACACACCGGACGTCCGCACTCACGTCGAAATTCTTCACCGGCTTGCTGCCGGCATCGACGGCATACTCGTAGTCTCAACCTTTCACGCCTCCGCGACGGCCGACAAGGATCGTCCCGGCACGGTCACGCACCACCCTGTCGGCGACGTCGAAGGCATGGTGGCCGCGATCGCGGCGCACATCGATACGCCGCATGCGAATGTCTACGTCGGCCTTCAGGTGATGCGTAAGGGCCTGGCCCGCGGCAAGCGCGGAACCGAGGCGGATATCGTGGCAGTCCTCGGCCTTGTCGCGGACATGGACGGCGATACCGGTAAGATTGGCGACCTGCCGATTGAGCCGAACCTGATCCTTGAGACGTCGCCAGGCAATGGCCAACCATTTTGGTTGTTCGATAGGCCGCTAAAGCCGGCCGAGGCCAAGCCGCTTGCTGAGGCGCTAAAGCGAGCTACCGGTTCTGACAATGGCACTGCCGATGTAACCCACGTGTGGCGTGTGCCAGGAACACTGAACTGGCCGAACCGCAAGAAGCTTGAGCGCGGGCGCTCACCGGATCCCGTTTGCGTTACGGTCGCTCAGGCGTGGGCCGGCGAACTGACGAGCGTCGAGGCGCTGACCGATGCGCTCGCGTCGTGGTCGACAACCCACGCCGAGCCGGCACCGATCGCAATGGGCGACCTTCCTGACGTAGCTTCGCTAAAGGTATCCCAAAAAGCGGCGCGCCTATTGGCGGCCAATGATGTTGGCGATCGGTCGGCCCACGCAGCTTCCGTGGCCGAACAACTGGCGTTTGATGGTCACACTGCCGAGGCTGCACTCGCTCTGTTTCTCAGTGCGACGGGCGACTGGCTCGCCAGGTATACAACGGAGGAGCGAGCCAAGGCGGACTTTGCACGATGCTGGACGAAACACGGCGCCAAGCATGGTGAGCAGCGCGCGGCGTGGTCGGCAATGGCGGGCAGGGTGGCCAACAAGCCGACGCCGAAGCCTGCGAACGACAATCGCCCCTCTACGGCTATCGATGCGCAGACGTTGTTGTCGATGGACTTTCCACCAGTCGCCTATGTTGTTCCCGGCGCGATTGCCGAGGGCCTTACCATTCTTGGCGGTCGACCGAAGCTTGGCAAAAGCTGGCTTGCGCTGGCTGTGGCCATCGCAGTGGCTTCAGGCGGCCCCGTACTTGGCCAGCACTGCGACCAAGGCGACGTTCTTTACATGGCGCTAGAAGACAACCGCCGTCGCCTGCAGGACCGGCTCAGGACGCTACTGCCATCGGTAAAGCAGTTGAGGCCGGACTTATCGCGTCTCGAGCTAGATACCGAAGCGCCAAAGATCGATGGCGGTCTAATTGACCGACTAGAGGCTTGGCGGCTGGCGGCTGCCAATCCTCGAATGGTTATCATCGACACACTTGCGATGGTTCGTCCTGCGAAGAAAAAAACGCAAGACTCCTACGAGGCTGATTACGCTGCTCTGTCGCCGCTCCAGAAATGGGCAGGCGAGCACAGATTGGCCGTCATGGTAGTCACGCACGTCAGGAAGATGGAGGCGTCGGATCCGCTCGAAATGATATCCGGCACCAACGGTCTAACCGGAGCGGCCGACTCTATCCTCGTTCTCAATCGCGATGCCGATGGGCCAAAGCTTTACGGCCGCGGTCGCGACATCGAGGAAATGGAGAAGGCGCTGCTGTTTGACAACGGCAGGTGGTCGGTCCTTGGCGACGCCGTCGAGGTAAAGCGCAGCGCCGAACGGCGCCAAGTGCTTGCCGCCCTTGAGGACGCGCTTGGCTCTATGTCGCCCGCTGATATCGCCAAGGTCATCGGCAAGCCAAAGGCAAACCTCAACGTGCTGCTGACCAAAATGGTGAAGGACGGCGAGATCGTGAAGGTCTCGTATGGACTTTACGCGCACCCAGGTAAGACCGGTAATACCGATTAGAGTTGATCGGACTCTAACCACTCTAACCAGTCTAATGCATCAACAGAGGAGACACACAGTGAAAGCACAGAAATGTTTGCAATCGAACCATACGCCGCCGAGCGGCAGGTGTTTAAATCCAACGATAAAGGCGGCATGGACTCCGTCTGGGAACCTGTGCGCGTGCTCGGTGTGACCATGCAGGATGACGAGCCGGTCTACATTGTCGAGACGCTGAACGGCCGAGACCGCATGCTTGAATGCGAACTCTATGTGAGGCGAACATGATTAAGGCACCCCCCGCGCACGAAACAGTGAGTAAGCGCTACCTGTCTTGGGAAGCGTTTTGGAAGCTCAGACCTGACCTCAAGCCCGACAACGACAACGAGCCGCAGACTGAGGCGACCGTCCGCAAGGCGGCCAGCCGGTGAGCGCGACCGGGAGGGGGTGACTCCATCTCTGGCGCGATTCAGCCACGGACCGCTTGCAACCCCATCGTGCGCATTCGCAAGGGACCGGTTGAGAAAATATTTGGCCTCGCTTTGAGAAACAAGGCGTTGTGGCCTGAGAACAGGTGAAATCAGAATGAAATCAGATACGATTCAGGCGACAAGACCGCCCGCCCACCTACGTCCAGCGACAAAGAAGTGGTTCAAATCCGTTACCGAAAACTACGAACTCGACGGCCACCACGTGCGCCTTCTCACACTGGCGGCCGAAGCCTGGGACCAAGCCCAGACTGCGCGAGAGGTTCTGGATAGAGACGGCCAGACTTTCAACGATCGCTTCGGCCAGCCAAAGGAAAGGCCGGAAGTTTCCATCAACAATTCGGCTCGCATCGCGTTCGCCAGGCTCATCCGTGAACTGGCACTAGACGTCGATGCGCCTGCCGACAGCCGACCGCCAAGGACAAGGGAATATCGCTGATGGTCCGTCGCATCAAACAGCGCCGCTCCAAGCGCACCGAAATCCCGCTGGTTGACGCCGACCTGTTGATGCGAGCTGGGCGTGACTATTTCGAATGCCTGGGTGACTATGGTTTCGACCCAGCGCCGAGACCGGGCATGATCGAAGATGAGACGATGCTCGCAATCTGGGATGACCACTGCGACGAACTCGAGGCCGCATGGCGAGATCCGCGGTCGCCGTTCTACACGTGGCCAGAACAATCAGAGCCGTACATCTACGAAGTGCTGCGGAGGCAACGTGAGGCGGCTTAAGACAAAGCGAAAGCACGCAGTCCGCGTCGACTTCGACGTAACGCCTGCGTTGCGGGAAGCCTTCGATGCCTACCTAGCCAGCGAGCCGCGGCAGCCGGCCAGCGCTTGGCCAGAGTTCCTTCGTCTTGCGGACCTGCTCGATGAAGCCGGTGCGCCGGTTCAACCGCTGTTGGCGGGGGTGTTGCTGCCATCATCCGCGGCAGGAGGGCTCATTAATGCCGGAGGCGGTGGCGGTGTATCGAAGGCTGGTGGCGGACTAGGCAAAGAAAAAGCCCGGCCGCAAAGGACCGGGCTTTCCCTTTAGAACAGTCGACTGAGTAGCAGTGCGACCGATGCAAGACTGATCCGAAGATCAATCCCTAGTCGAACGCTTCCAGTCGACCGGCTGGTTTCGAGAACGATCAAGGCCCTCACGGGTCTCTCCATACTCAGGCGCGGCGGACTGCAAATGAACCGCTTTTCGCACCTTACCCAGCCATGCTTTGAGGGGATTTCTTTAGCCATCGGCTCCCCTCAGGGCACGCGGCTCTTTCCGTTGTCGAGATGAAGATGGTGATGGCAATTCCAGCTTACAAGAGGGCCTATTCTGGAAAAAATGGTCTGTTAACACTATATTTAGTGTTTGCGTAGGCTCTCAAGCCTAGATAGCGACAAATCAAAGACCGCCTGAAGGCGGCAAGCTCGCCGGCATAGCCGGCATATCGAAACGAGTCTGGCGGCTCGAAAACCTGGGGAACTCTGAATTCATGTCAATCTTCAACAGACGCGCGGCGCTGCCGAGCGGCCATCGCCTTTACACGTCGACAAAGACGCTGAAGCAGTCGCCATGGGTGGCGCAAAACGACAACTACGCCTCTCGCGGCAAGCCGTGTACCTGGCCGGCAGAGCCGGGAAACTGGCTGACGTCGAAGAGCCAACCGCGAGACGCTGTCGCAGTCGAGCCGGAAACGGACGCGCAATACTGGCTTGGCTCGCGGTACGCAGCAGCAAACGACAACAATGTCGACAGGCGATGGAAGGGCGAGGCGAATTACGGCCCGGACTCCGACTACCTCGCGCGCAAGGCAACGCCTGGCGCAACCCGCGACTACGAAGGCGATATCTTCTCCCGGCTCGTCGCCGAGGGGGATGTCGAGGCCGCTTTCGTTCTGCGCTCGATTGGCCAGTTGACGGCACCGACTGGCATGATGGCGGCGAACGACAATTTTGCCGAAGGCGCCGATGTAGAGATGGGCGACGGTTTCGGCCTCGACTATGCCCTTGAGCAGCCGAAGGCCGAGAAAGTCATCGAGGACTACGTCGAAAACGACAAGCTATCTGGCGGCTGGTTCACGTTCCGGCAACGCTCCGGAGCGGGCGGGTGTAAGCTCACCGCAGCGCATCGTAAGGACATGCGCGAGGGTCTCCATGTCGACAGGTATCTCGTATTGCGTGGCGTAGCCGAGCCACCGCGGCAGGAATACTTCAGCGACGGCACCACGCCATGGCGCTCTCACGCACCCAAGAACGCGGCAGCCGCTGCGGAGCTTGCTGCGGCTTGCGAGCGCACAGAACTCACAGGCTGGCAACGGGTGACATGGACGCGGTACGCCGCATTGGGTGCGAGAGTGTACGGCGATTTGAGCATCTTTTCGACGGCCAAGGGTGTGGGTGAGTGCGGCACGGCGGCGCCGGAGCATGGAGTCATACAAGAAATCCGCCGCGGCGATGCGGAGAAGGAATTCCGCAAGCGCATGTCGGAGCGCTCGCTTCGCCTTATCGATGCAGCCATATCGCGCTGCACCTACACCGAAATAGCTGAGGCGGCGGATCTTTCGCGCAATGGCGTCAAGAAGGCGGTGAAGGCCGCACTCAAAGAAGCATGGTCGGTGGTCACTGAAATCACCGGCGAGAAAATGCCAGAGCGACGAGATAACATAGCCGCATAGTGCCGTTTTCGGCTCTGCCGTTACGGTGAGGATAGGAAAGTAACTTCCACTCAGTTTTGCGTCGTCCGGTCCCAGGCTGGACGCGTAAGCCGCCACGACGCCAGACGTGACGGCACCCCGTCATTGTACCAGTAGTGCAGGCGGGACCAATTGGGAGCCAGGTGAAAGCCATTGGCTCCCTTTCTTTTTCCAAGCCGGCCCGCGCGAGACGCGGGCTTTTTGTTTGACCCAAAATTCCCAAAAACTAGGAGTGCCGAATATGGCCAATATCGCCGCCACCATGGCGGCTCTTCAACACGACTGCGGTTTTCGCGCGGCCCGCGCGGGCACGGTTCTGGAGCGACTGCTCGAGGCGCAACTCATTGAACCTGGCGCGCCTGGCGTTGCCGTCGTCATCAACCCCAGCGACTTCGCCATCCTACTTCTCGCCATGGCATCCGGCGCGCCGCTACGCGCTGTCGCTGACCGCACCGTCGAGCTATTCGAATGTGTTCCAGACGGCGTGGACGTGGACGTCATGCCTGAAGCAATTCGGCCGTCGAAGCGTACGGCATTCGACTATCTGCACGACCTTGTTTGGTCGCCCGATACGTCGCCAATCACCGCAGTCGAAATTTGTGAGACCTGGCCGGAAGTCGTGTTCCACACACGCAACGGCATCGTTCGCTTCCTGCCTGCCGGTGCTCTCGCCGGCCACTGGCAAGGCAATAAGCAGCGGCGCGCCACAACCATACCGACGAGTGCAATCGCGCTCGCCGCTGAAAAACTATTCGGAGACAGCAAATAATGGCTTCCTTCCTCAAGAAACCCACAGCCGCGCCGGCTCAACCCTTCCATGTTCCGTCTTTGGCTGAATGCGATGACGTCTATGCTAGCCTACTGGCAAAGCGCGGCGAGTTGAATGAAGGGCTTCGCATGCTTATCGCCACAGAGCGGCAGCTAGAGAAAGACATCGCAGCGGACACCACCCCGGACGTTCGCCCCGGCGTAGCCGCCCTGCTCGGCGACGGTCCGACCGCCAAGTCCGCGAACCGCCAGAAACTGGCCGCAGTGCGGGCTGACAAGGCTGACCACGAGACGGCCTCGCGCGCGATTGAGCAGCGGATCCGAGACGCCAAAACCCCCGCGGTGCGGAAGGCAATCGCGCTCGTTCGACCAGAGTGGGATCGTCGCCAGCGCGAGTTGTGCGAGACGCTCGCCGTTGTGCAGAAGGCGCACAGGGATTTGAACGACCTGGCTATGGAAATCGAAGCTGAAGATATTGGCGTTTCCCATTTTGGTGCGCAGCCGTTCTTCCTCGGCGACGCCCGCGACGGACACATTTCTAGGTTTTTGAAGGAGTGCGGCTATGCAGCTTAACGGCAATGAAACCCGCGTGGAACGCGCCATCGCGAACGGACGCCGCAAGCCATCGAAACGTGCCGTCAAGCTGCCCGGTGCAGCGAGCCATTCGTCGACGGACGAGTCCGCGGAATTGATTGCACGCCGGATTCAGCTTGCGAAAATGGAAAAGCGAGCCGGAAGGAAGTAAATGTCGAAGATAATCACTGGTTATGCTGTCCGTTTCAACGAAGAAACAGTGATATCCGGGCTCTGGCGGGAGAAAGTCGCGCCATCTGCATTTGAGAAATCGCTAAGAGATTACCCCGATGTGCTTGCGCTTTACGGACATGATTACAATCGAGTCCTTGGTAGGACGGCCGCGGGCACACTCGAGCTTCGTCCTGATCGCATCGGCCTCGACTTCACGCTGTACGTCGATGAGTCAACGCCTGATGGTTTGACTGCACTCGGTAACGTTCGTCGACAGGACATTTCCGGTTGCAGTTTTTCATTCGCGCCAACCAGGGAAACCTGGCTGGAGGGAGATGACTACGAGTTGCCGCTGCGCATCATCGAGGAAGCGATGCTATTTGAAATCAGCATCGTCTCGCTCCCTGCCTATCCGACCACCAGCGCAACCCTCCTCGAGCGCTCCGCCGACACAACCCCAATGGCAAACGCCTCCAACGCACGCCGTCGCGTTGCCGAGCGGGAGGCCGCGATGCGCCGCAGAGGTATCGCTATATGAGGCCGCGCACAGAAGGCACCTTCATCTCGGGCATCGAGCCGAAAGTCATCCTTGACTACGGCGAGCGTTTGAAAGTCGCTGGCCCCTGCCAGTGGTTTGATGAGGGTCAGCGTGTGTCATTCTGGATTGTGACCGACTTCACCGGAACGGTTATCAAGAAAGTCGCGCATTCGCTCGAGGCGGTAGCCTAGATGGGCCATTGGCTGAAGCCAACGAGAGACGCTAGGAAGTTATAAAAAAGAAGGGAGATTGCGGCCAAGGCGAAAGAAACTGCCGCCACCAGATTGACAACCCAAAGTGGCAATATCCACTTTAGCCAGTCTTTCTTCGCCCTTTGTGCTTCGGCCGCTACTTCTTTCAGGAAAACATCTGGCGGGTGGTTGGCGAAAATGATGGCTCTCTGTTTCAAAATGATTCTAGAGCTAACGATCATTTTGTATATTTCAAATATAACGAACGTACAGAGCGAAATCGACAGAAAAATAGCCACAAGCAAGGCGGCTTTGGCCGGCAAGAGCGACTTCGTGTTAGACCAAATAGTAAAGGCTCCCGCGTATCCGCCTATCAATATCAGGTTATTGTAGGCAACACTTTTGTCAAACGCCGCCGATAATATGGCGATGCGTTCGTCAAGTACCCGCTTGGCCAGGTCAGTTTCCTTCTTCTCTTGCTGCTCTAAGATTGCTCCTATCGCAGCAGCATAAGCCGGTGGCTGAGGCTGGACAGTGCCGCCCATAGTGAATCCGCCGCCCATAGTCATTACTCCGATGCAGCCGCCGTCGCTGTTCTGCATACTAGCATCTTCTGCGCCCAAAGAACTCGGCTTGTAGTCTTCCTCACAGCCTTTGTTTCAGGGCGTAGACTACGCGAACAGCAGCCTAGCGCGGCACGCACAGCCATGCGCGCCTGGCCGCCTAACCTCCAAAGGAATCAAAACATGACCACCATCCAACGCGCCACGGCGCGACCGCGAAGCCGTGCTGACATCATTGACAAAGTTGAAGTGCGCGTCTGGCGTGACGAAGATGCCAGAGCCGGCAAGAGTGCGCACTCATTTGCGACTATGCTTACCCGCGCCCAGTGGGATGAACTCACCACCGAACTCGACAAGCTTGAGAAGCGTCTCGATCTGGAGGCGCGCCGTCGCAAGTTGGATGCGCTCTACGCGCTCGAGCGAAAGTGGCTTGCCGAAGATGAGGCTGCGCTGGCCGGAGCAGGACAATAAAATGGGAGGATTGCCACGTCGCCCTGGCCGCGGTAGTTGGGGCGGCTGGGAAACACCAACCGCACCGACCGTTCCAGAAGTCCCCGAAATCCAGACCACACTACCTACG
>NZ_RZSG01001349.1:0-758 GCF_003997725.1 Mesorhizobium sp. M4A.F.Ca.ET.050.02.1.1 | reverse complement strand
TACCAGCCAGGCGCGCGAAAAACGGCCGCGACCATATTGTCCCGCTGTGTGAAATGGCAATCCGGATCATCGGCGATCAGATCGCAGACGTGAAGGCGCTGTCGGAGCGCAAGGGCAGGGCGGTACCGCCTTTCGTTTTTCCTGGACCGGGCGCCCGTGCAGCCGTCACCGGCGCATCTGTCCCGAAGGCAGTGAAGCGAGAAGAGATCAGCAAGCGCGGCGTAGCGATGATCATGGGCATTGCACCGTGGACGCCGCATGACCTTCGGCGATCTGCTGCGACGGGCATGGAAGAAATCGGCATTTCGCCGTTCATCGTCGGGCATGTGTTGAATCACGTTTCGGCGACCAAGAGTACGGTCACGTCGCGGGTATATGCGCGCTACGACTATATGAGCGAGAAACGGGATGCCTTGGAGCGTTGGGCCGATCGGCTTGCCGGCATCATTGCAGGCAAGAGCAACATCGAACCTCTGCGAGCGAAGGCAGTTGCATGAACCGGTCTGCGCAGTCGCCGTTCGACCCCGAAACCCTTCTGCCGCTCGTCGAAGTCTTCGCGGTTGATCCCTCTGACTGCGGCCGCAATCGAATGATTGTCGGCTAATGGACGCGCTTTGCCTTGCCTATCGGGAGCTGTTTCACCGATCCTACGTCCTTTCGGAACGCCGTGACAAACGCACGCCGACACCACCGCCATTTTCAGGAATGAACTCGATGCCGGCATTCTCAAGCGTTTTCTGGAGGAGATATCGCGTTCC
>NZ_RZSG01001348.1:0-759 GCF_003997725.1 Mesorhizobium sp. M4A.F.Ca.ET.050.02.1.1 | reverse complement strand
CCACCAAGGGTTCGCCATTGCGCAACGACGGCGATGTCGACACCACTTTCGCCGACACGCCGCGCGAAAAAATCGTCGAGGCCGACTATGCAGTGCCGTACCTGGCGCACGCAACGATGGAGCCGATGAACGCCACGGCGCGGCTGAAGGACGGCGCCCTCGACATCTGGTGCGGCAACCAGGCGCCGACGCTGGTGCGGCAGCTGTGCGCCAACGCGGTCGGCATCGAGCAGGACAAGGTCGCGGTGCACACCACCTTCCTCGGCGGCGGCTTCGGCCGGCGCGTCGAGATGGATTATGCACTGTGCGCGGCGCTGATGGCCAAGGAAGCCGGCGGCCGCCCGGTCAAGGTGACCTGGACGCGCGAAGAGGACATGCGCCACGACGCCTACCGCCCCGCGGCAATCGGCAAGTTCCAGGCGCGGCTCGGCGACGATGGCCTGCCGGTCGCCGTCGAAATGAAGATATCGTCGCCATCGATGATCGCCAGCACCTTGCGGAGGCTGTTTCCGTCGCTATCGGCAATGGGGCCGGACAAGACCATCGTCGACGGCGCGTACGACCAGCCCTACACGATCCCGAACTACCGGGTGAGCGGCATCGCCGCGCCCGTCTCCATTCCCGTCGGTTCGTGGCGATCGGTCGGCAGCTCGATCAACGGCTTCTTCCATGAAGGCTTCATGGACGAGATCGCGGCCGCTGGGAAAACCGATCCGGTCGAATTGCGCAAGAAGCTGATGGCCGCTTATCCGTCGGCGG
>NZ_RZSG01001347.1:0-762 GCF_003997725.1 Mesorhizobium sp. M4A.F.Ca.ET.050.02.1.1 | reverse complement strand
CCAGCGCTTCAAGGTGCGTGAAGCCGGCTTCGGTATTGGCGCGCAAAGCGGCAATCATTTTCAGGGACACCTCGTTGCCGGTGGTCGTGGCTGTTTCAAAGGTCGACTCAAAAGCCCTTTGTGTCGTTTCGGCGTCCGAACTCAATTTGGAAAGTGCCTGCTTCGACTGCTCAAGGCCCTGGTCGACAACAGCGCGAACTTGCTCGTAGCCGCGGACGGGTCGAAGGCGGGGGATTCGACGTTTTCGATCGTTTCGGTCTTGCCAGGGAGCTTGGACATTTTTCCATCCTTTTCCAGGACGGCCTCAGAGCAAAGCCGTCTCCTGAAGGTACGAAACCGTCGCAACGGATTTATGAAGCCCACATGAAATTTGCGCGAGTGCTGGCTGCGCCCGGCGTTGCCCAAATCGGGGTCGCCAATGAAGGCTGCCCGCAGGCGCAGGGCCTTCTACCTGTTACGGCACGCGGAGATCGGGAGCTTCCAAAAGAAAGTCTTGGACTATTGGCGCTTCCTTCCGTTGACATCGCTAGGTGTTACGTTGTCTCGGGCGCGCGACCGATACAGCTGGCCTTCTTGGCGGAATGCACGGCTGCAGTCACCGGAAGGCGCTGTGAGCACGTTCCGGTGCGCTTGCGGTGGCGCGAGAACTCATGCAGGAGCCCGCGAGCCGTAAACGAGCGCCTATGGGGATTTGTGTTTCGGAGCGTGCCAGCGCCTGTCGCGAACGGCCGCATCGGGTGCGCAGGACGAGTTGAACGAGAG
>NZ_RZSG01001346.1:0-763 GCF_003997725.1 Mesorhizobium sp. M4A.F.Ca.ET.050.02.1.1 | reverse complement strand
ATCACGCCCATGACGAACGGCAGTTCTATCGTCGTCGGGCTGCCGTAGGTTTCGACGTCGTAGGCGATCTGCACCCGCGGCGCGCGATTTCGTTCGATGACCTTCGCTTTGCTTTCGGCTGGCATGTGTTGCTACCTTTCATCCTTCTGGGCCGTCTTTTTGGCATCGGGAACGCCGGCCAGAAGCCGGAACTCCTTCAGCCCCGACGGGGCGAGATCTTCCATCAGTTCAACAAAATCCATGTGCACCATGCGGCGCACACGGCGGGCGAGATGCGGGATCGGGCTCGACGGCTCGGTGCGGTCATAGAAGGCGACGACAAGGTCGAGGCACTTGACCACGTCATCGCGCGAGGAAATCCGGTCGGGCAGCCCGGTGCTCTGTTCGTAGCTTGCGACACTTGCCATCGTATCGGCTCCATGACCGTTTCGGACGGGCGTTGCCGGTTCCGCCGGCGGCGGGGAGGGTTTCGCCGCGCCGTTCGCCACGGCGCCGGCAGCCGAATTGCGCTCCAGGGTCGTCAGCAAACGCTGCAGGAACCGTTTCAATTCCGGGACGGCGGGACCGTTGCCTTCGATGCGGGCGTTGAGCGCGGTCTCGACGGCATCGAGGGCCGCGATTGCCGCGCGGGCGTCGCCCAGCAGCGACGTCATCGCCTCGCCGGCCTGATCGATCTGCGCCGCGCATCCGCTGCGCACCCGGTTCAAGAGCTGGCTGTGGGCGCTCGCAAGCGCTGCCTTTTCGCTCGCATTCAGCCCGGAGG
>NZ_RZSG01001345.1:0-763 GCF_003997725.1 Mesorhizobium sp. M4A.F.Ca.ET.050.02.1.1 | reverse complement strand
CCACAGGGCTTGGGCATATGCGCGCCAAAACTGTCAACCTGATTATTCTCGCCGGCATGTTCGGTGTGCTTGCGGTGGTCGTAGATTGCGCGGTGGCTTGGCGCAGCGGTCTTACAGCGACCTTTGCGGACAGGGCGTCCCAGCTGCGTCGCCGCAGCGCGAAGCAGTCGGCTCGGGTCGGAAGCTCATATCCTCCGAGCGGCGCACCAACTCGGCGAAAACGAGGGCAAAACTTCCCAGCATCAGGAAGACGATGATTAGGCGTGTCACCGGCAATAGACAGGTCTCGACTGGCTAGCCCCCACCAACCCATCCACTGCCGGCTAACATGACCGATCCGGCTTTACGAGAGCTTAAGCTCCGCCTTAACCATCACGTTCGCCTGTTGGCCGACACAATGCGCGAGCGGTCCTTTTGGCAGCCATTGGCGAACACCGCCGCGCCCTTTGCACATGCGGGCGGCCCATGCTACCCCGGCGCTGGCGCGGCTGCGAACCGGTCGCCGCCAGCCGGTCGTCATCGGAAAGCCATGAGCAAAGCCACCAGCCGTTTCGCCTTCGTCTCGTCCGACACCGCCGACGCCAGGGCGGCACTGGAAAGCCTGTCGTCGCATTATGGCCAGACATCGGTCGAAGAGGCCGAGATCGTCGTGGCCCTCGGCGGCGATGGCTTCCTGCTGCAGACGCTCCGCGACACGATGAGCACGGGCAAGAAGGTCTACGGCATGAACCGTGGCACCATCGGTTTCTTGATGAACGAATAC
>NZ_RZSG01001344.1:0-766 GCF_003997725.1 Mesorhizobium sp. M4A.F.Ca.ET.050.02.1.1 | reverse complement strand
AATTCGGACCGCGCCGCGTCGTCGACACGCCGATCACCGAGCACGGCTTCGCCGGCGTCGGCGTCGGCGCCGCGATGGCTGGCCTGAAGCCGATCGTCGAGTTCATGACCTTCAACTTCGCCATGCAGGCGATCGACCAGATCATCAACTCAGCCGCCAAGACGCTCTATATGTCGGGTGGCCAGATGGGCGCGCCGATCGTCTTCCGTGGGCCGAACGGTGCCGCCGCCCGCGTCGCCGCCCAACACTCGCAGTGCTATGCCGCCTGGTACAGCCATGTTCCCGGGCTGAAGGTGGTGATGCCGTACACGGCCGCCGACGCCAAGGGCCTACTGAAGGCCGCGATCCGCGATCCGAACCCGGTCATCTTCCTGGAGAACGAGATCCTCTACGGCCAGTCCTTCGACGTGCCGAAACTCGATGATTTCGTGCTGCCGATCGGCAAGGCGCGCATCCACAAGCCGGGCAAGGACGTTAGCATCGTCTCCTTCGGCATCGGCATGACCTATGCGGTGAAGGCCGAGGCTGAACTACGCGGCATGGGCATTGACGCCGAGATCATCGACCTCAGGTGGATCCGTCCGCTCGACTTCGACACCATCATCGCTTCGGTGAAGAAGACCAATCGCCTGATCGTGGTCGAGGAAGGTTTCCCGCAGAGCTCGGTCGGCGACCATATCGCCAACCAGGTGTCGCAGCGCGCCTTCGACTTCCTCGACGCGCCGGTCATCACCATCGCCGGCAAGGACGTGCCGATGCCTTACGC
>NZ_RZSG01001343.1:0-769 GCF_003997725.1 Mesorhizobium sp. M4A.F.Ca.ET.050.02.1.1 | reverse complement strand
GACCACTACGGTTCGAACGGTGCCAATCAGCCCGCCGCTGCCGTCGACAGCTCGTACACGGCTTCGGTCAAGAAGTCGGAACCGGTCGCTCAGACGCCGGCACAGGGCTCGGACCGCAACCTGTTCGGCAACAACTAACACACGATCCCTGACCGCGGTGGGCGATGCCCGCCGCTCGGGATCCTCAGAAATTCAGGAACACTAAGATGAAGAAAATCATCCTTGCCACCGCAGCCCTCCTGGCCATCTCGGGCGGCGCTTTCGCAGCCGGCAGCGACCACTTCGGTTCTGACGGTGCCAACCAGCCGGCCACCGCGGTCGACAGCTCGTACACGGCTTCGATCAAGCAGTCGCAGCCGGCCGCCGAGAAGCCCGCCAACCAGGGCAGCGACCGCAACCTCTTCGGCAACAACTAGGCCGATCCGGACCACGCTCCAACGGAAGATGGACGCGGCGGACAGGCTCGCCGCTCCGATGCAGATTCAGGAGTACCAGAAATGAAGAAGATTGCTCTTACCGCCGCCGCACTTTTGATCGCCGCCGGCAGCGCCTATGCCCGCAATGACAATGTTGGCGGGACTGACATTAATCAGCGGCCGGCCGCCGCCGGCGTCGACACCACCCAGACGTCTTCGACGCGCGACACCAGCTCGCCGGTCTACAAGCTGCTAAACTCGTCGGGCGACGTTGAGAAGTCCGCCCCTCAGGGCAGCGATCGCAACCTGTTCGGCCGCTAACAGCCGGACAGAGCCGCCCATTCCGGTTCCAC
>NZ_RZSG01001342.1:0-775 GCF_003997725.1 Mesorhizobium sp. M4A.F.Ca.ET.050.02.1.1 | reverse complement strand
CCCTTGTCCCTGGTCGGTGGTGAGCCACACCTGGCTGACGCAGCCCGGCACCTTGTTGGCGGGAGTCCGCGCGGCGTCGGGGAACGGCGGCAGCGCTTCGCCGAGTTCGATCACGTAGCGATAGCGGTCCTCCCACTCGTCGAGCAGGGAAAAGTCGTCGCGGATCGTCTGGATCGTGGTCGTCATTGTGCCGGATATAGTCATCCGGCATCCCCGCGTCACGAAAAAAGAAAGAAAACACCGCAGGCGTCGAGAGGTCGGACGGGCCTGCGGTGTCGCCAATCAGCGGCTAAAACTCAATTCTTAGTCGGCGCCTTCGCCGGAATGTTGACGGTCGCCGGCAGAACGACGTCCACGCTGCCTGTGGCCACGGACGTGTCGAGCCCTCCGTCGCTGGCCTTATCGCCGGCCTGGCCGTCCTCCATCATGGCGGCGGCGATCTTGGCGGTCTCCCTGGCGCGGGCGCCGATCGTGTGCATGGCGGATTTACCGGTCTCGCACACGTCGGGCTTGCGCTCGCAGATGCCGGCTATGTCGCCGACCGCCTCGCGCGCCGCAAACAGCGCCTGGATCGGCCCAACGGTCTCATGTCCGGCCTCGTCGGTGCCGACATTCAGCGGCAGCGCCAGAAGAACCAGCGAAAACCAGAAAGCCATTCTAATAAGAAAGCCCATCTCAACGCCCTCTCGTCCGTGACCGGATCATGCATCTTTCGGCATGACCTCTTTTATGGGCTGGATCGTGGCACACACGCACAAAGGACGGCTTGCGTGGA
>NZ_RZSG01001341.1:0-776 GCF_003997725.1 Mesorhizobium sp. M4A.F.Ca.ET.050.02.1.1 | reverse complement strand
AGCGCAAGTTCGCGAGCCGTGGGTCGGTGAAGGCCGCCCTGGAGAATTCGATCCGCTTTTCCGGAAACTCGCAGATCGCCTGCACGCCGAAGACGCCGAGGCGAATGCGCCAGGTCTGCGGTTCCAGCGGCTTTGCTTTTGCAAAACCCTTGCACGTCAACAGCGCGATGTTGGCACCCTTCGGGTCGCGCGCCGAACGGTAGCGGATCGCTTCCAGCCCGGCCTCGCGCGCGACATCGGCGATGGCCTGGCAGGCGGCGTAGTCGGTCGGATGCGTCCATGCGGCCGCGTCACGGTCGAGCGGCGGCCTGGTCAGGTCGATGGCGGCGGCGCATTTGATGGCGGCGGAAAAGGCAGTGTAGTCGGCGGCGTCGCGCGGCCAGGGCGTGTCGGGCGATTCGGCGAAGAACAGCAGGCGGTAGAACGCCATCTCGGCGACAGCCGTGAACATGGTCTCAGCCGCATAGTAGACGCCCCTGGTCCGGCCGGCGCGGCGAAAGCGCGAGCCATGGGGGTAGACCGAGCCGTAGCGGAAGGGCGTCGCCAGCAGGTAGTGGAGGTGCCGGCACTCGAGCGGGATCTGCGGCTTCGTCTCCTCGATCAGCTCTTCCAGCAAGGCCTGCTCGTCGAGCGTGTCGACGACCTTCAGCGTCGAGACGCGGTGCTGCGCCTCGACCATGCGCCAGTACTTGCCTTCAAGCCGGGCGGATTCAGACGAGAGCGCGTCGGGAGTCCAGATAGGCGATGACATCGACAAGTCCTGATATCGACTGGAT
>NZ_RZSG01001340.1:0-778 GCF_003997725.1 Mesorhizobium sp. M4A.F.Ca.ET.050.02.1.1 | reverse complement strand
TTCAGCGCCTGCGTGACCCTGTCGCGCTTCCATTGCCGATAGGCTTCGGCCTCGAAGTGCTGAAGCGCGCAGCCGCCGCATTCGGTGAAATGCCGGCAGGCAGGATCGACGCGGAGCGGCGATGCTGCCAGCACCGACATCAGCGTGGCGCGATCCCTCTCGCGAGCCGCCGTGACGGTCTCGCCCGGCAGCGTGAAGGGGACAAAAACCTCACCGCTCTCCGTCTCGGCAATGCCGTCGCCCTGCGAGCCAAGCCTGGCAATGCTGAAGCGCGCGCTCACGTCCCGCCATCCTTGATCGCGCCAAGCAGGAATTCGCGATTGCCGTCGCCGCCCTCGATCGGCGAGGGATGCAGCCCCAGCACGCGCCAGCCGGGAATGCCGCCAAGCCAATCGCCAACCAGGCTGGCAACGCGCTCGGCATCGGCTGGATCCTTGAGCAGGCCACCCTTGCCGATTGCTTCGCGGCCGGCCTCGAATTGCGGCTTTACAAGCAGCAGCGCTCTGGCGCCGGCTGCGGCCAAGGCGAGCGCCGGTGGTAGCGCCAACCTCAGCGAGATGAAGCTGACATCGCAGACGACGAAATCGGGAGCGAGGCCGCCAAGATCGGCGGCGGACAGATCGCGGGCGTTGAGGCCCTCGATGACCGTGACGCGCGGATCGCCGGCGATCTCGGGATGCATCTGGCCGTGGCCGACGTCTATCGCGGTGACATGCGCTGCGGCGCGCTCGAGCAGCACCTGGGTGAAGCCGCCGGTCGAGGCGCCGATGTCAAGCGC
>NZ_RZSG01000133.1:0-11033 GCF_003997725.1 Mesorhizobium sp. M4A.F.Ca.ET.050.02.1.1 | reverse complement strand
ATGGTGGCGCTCTTGGCGCTGTCGACCAGGATCGGGAACGGCGTCGGCCAATCGTTCATCCAGTGCATCGGCACGCCGCCGAAAAAGCCGGGCAGGCCATTGCCGGCCTTGGCCAGCGATTTCGGCCGCGCCTTGCGGAAAACCTCCGCCTCCGTCTCGCGCAGCACGGCAATGCGCTCGCGGCTGATGCCGCCGATCGACGTCTTTGAATGGCTGGTTGAATGCATGAAGTCCCTCTCGCGCGCACTGTAGACAATCGCCGTCTCAAACCGCAATTGGCCGCCGGCTTGCCCTGCATTGGTTCAGCGGCAGCCGGCTGGCGCTTGACCTCGAGGCAAAGCCCGGCATCAATACGGGCCTGGCTTGTGGTTTTGGGGGAGAAAAAATGCGTGCGATGATTTGCACTGCGACATTGCTTCTGTCGGCTGGCGGGGCTCTTGCGAGCGGCGGCATCTGGTGCTCCGCCGAGGATGCTGCGGCGATATTCCAGGTCGAAGCCGGCGTCACCAGGGGCATGGGAGGGCCGACGTTCAATTTTCGCGGTGATCTCGAAATTCTCGGCAGACCTGCCGGCGACAGCCTGCGCAAGACCGTCTTCGAGGATTCGAACCTGACGCAATACTGGCTCGACGGCGAGGAATTGCGGCTGAACATCTATCACGAGCACGAAGTCGCTGAACGTATCAACTCGGTCGAACTGACGATCCTGACCAAGACCAGCGACGAGGGCGTCTATGACGGGCGCTATACGCTCGCCATCTACGACGCCGCGGCGGATACGGACCAGGACGGCAAGCCGGTTGAAGTCAAAGGCAAAGTATCCTGCGGGGCAGAATAGTCGAGCCTACGCCGTGATGTCGATGACGCCGCAGTCGCCGGCGGCGCTGCCGAAGACGATACGGCGCTCTTCCCCGTCCCACATCATCGCGGTGATGGCGCCCTTGCCGGGGCGGCGCAGCAGCACTTCCTTGGCGTCGGCGAAGCGCACCGCCATCACCATGCCGTCGTCATAGCCGATCGCCACCACATCCTGGCTCGGATGGCAGGCGACCGTGGTGACCATGGCGTTGCCGCGCGTGCCGAGCTCCAGCGGCGCCTTGCCCATCGGGCCGTCCTTGCCGGTAAACGGCCAGACGATCGCCGCCGGCGCGCCCGAGCTCGCCAGCCATTTGCCCTTGGGCGCCCATGACAGGCTTTTGACCTTTGCCGGATAGCCGCTCATGCGCATGTGCTTGCCATCGGCGAGCTTCCAGCCATGCAGCGCGTTCTCCTGCATCGTGGTGACGAGGAAGGCGCCGTCCGGCGAGAAGGCGATGCCGGTATGGGCGCCGGCCCATTCGAGCTCGACCGGCTTGCCCTCGGCGGCGGGGAAATGCAGCGTCGCGCCATTGTAGCGGGCGACACCGAAACGCATGCCCTTGGGCGAGAAGGCCAGCCCCTCGACCGAGCGCGGATGGGCGAACTCCTTGGTCTTGCCGTCGGCGAAGCGCACGAAGGCGGTCTTGCCGGATGCATAGGCGATCGCGCCCTGCGGCCCGGCGGTGACGCTGGTGATCCATTTTTTGCCGGCGCTCGCCAGTTCCTGGACGTTGCCGCCCGCGGTGATCGAAAAGACCTTGCCATCCTCGCCGCCGGTGATCAGCCGATCGTTGGCCGCGTCATGGAAGGCGGCAAGCAGCCCATCATTGGCCTGCGCGGTCTTTTGCCCGTTGTCGAAGCGGTGGATTGTGCCATCGGCGAGCGCGAAATGCGGCACATCGCCGAGGAAGACGGCGGCGACGCAATGGCCTTCGAGATCAAGCGGGGCGACTGTGGGCATGGCTATCTTTGTCTGGTGAAAGTGCAGAAGGCGGCTTACTCGACGTTTGTACGTCCGGCAACCATGAGGGGGATAATCGCCAGCGATGGCGCCGCCCCTCATTGTCCTGCCGGACATTTCTCCCCGTATAGTGACGGGGAGAAAGAGGGTTGTCGCGGATGATTTCGCCAATCTTCAGCGCTACAGAATAGGCGTCGACATTGCGGCCAGCCTTCTTCTCCCCGTCACTATACGGGGAGAAGGTGCCGGCAGGCGGATGAGGGGCGGCGCCAACGGTTGGAAATTGTCGCTACAGAATGCTTGGCAGTGCTTTGATGACCCTAAGCAGCCTGTCCTCCTCCCGAACGTTCAAGCCGCCTGGCAGGCCTCGAAGCTCTTGCGCAGCCGCTCGGCGTCGAGTTCGCGGCCGATGAAGACCAGCCGGCTCTCATGCTTCTCGCCATCCTTCCAGGCGCGTTGGTGGTCGCCCTCGATGATCATGTGCACCCCCTGGATGACATAGCGCTCATCGTCGCCCTTGAGCGCGATGATGCCCTTCAGTCGCAGGATGTTCGGACCTTCCATCTGGGTGATCTTCTCGATCCACGGGAAGAACTTCTTCGGGTCCATCTCGCCGCCGCGCAGCGACACCGACTGCACCGTCACGTCATGGATGTCGGAAGCATGCGCGTGGTCGTGATGGTGATCGTGGTCATGGTGATCATGGTCGTGATCGTGGTGGTCGTGATCGTGGTCGTGCGCTTCGAGGAAATGTGGGTCGTTCTCCAGCGCGCGGGCAAGGTCGAAGGCGCCGCGATCGAGCACCTCGGCCAGCGCCACCCCGGCACGCTGGGTGCGATGGATCCGGGCCGCCGGGTTGATGGCGCGGATCGTCGCTTCGACCTTGGCGAGTTCGTCCGGCGTGACGAGGTCGGTCTTGTTGAGCACGACGACGTCGGCGAAGGCGATCTGGTCCTCGGCCTCCTTGGAATCCTTCAACCTGAGCGGCAGGTGCTTGGCGTCTACCAGCGCCACCACCGCGTCGAGCTTGGTCTTGGAACGCACGTCGTCGTCCATGAAGAAGGTCTGCGCAACTGGCACGGGGTCGGCCAAGCCGGTAGTCTCGACGACGATGGCGTCGAAGCGGCCGGGACGGCGCATCAGGCCTTCGACGACGCGGATCAGGTCGCCGCGTACCGTGCAGCAGACGCAGCCATTGTTCATCTCGTAGATTTCCTCGTCGGATTCCACGATCAGGTCGTTGTCGATGCCGATCTCGCCGAACTCGTTGACGATGACGGCATAGCGCTTGCCGTGGTTCTCCGACAGGATGCGGTTGAGCAGCGTCGTCTTGCCGGCGCCGAGATAGCCGGTCAGCACGGTTACGGGAATCTGCGTCTGCGCTTGGCTCATGTCTTGCCTCAAAAGTCTTCTCGCCTCGGAATTCCGGGCTTCGAAAAGGGGAGTGTCGGCTCCATATAGGATGTGTGCCACGCTTTTGCACGCGGCAAACCGATGGGCCAGCCAGGCAGGCCAGAAAGGCGCCAGATGTCCGACAAGCGAGCTTCCTTGCCAATCTCCCGGCGCCGGGCGCTCGGCCTGATTGCCGTCACCGCCGGCGGCGGCAGCTTTGTGCCGTCCACCGCGCCTGCCGCGCAGGTTTCGCCCTATGCCGGGCTTGCCCTTTTCGATGCCGGCGCCGGCGTCTGCGCCATCACGCCAGAGGCGACCGAGGGGCCGTTCTATTTCGACCCGAAGCTCGAACGCGCCGACATCACCGAGGGAAAGAGCGGTGTCGGTCTGACTGTCACGCTGCAGGTGGTCGATGCCGCCTGCCGCCCGCTTGCAGGGGGGCGCGTCGACATCTGGCATTGCGACGCGCAAGGCCACTATTCCGGCTATCCGGGCCAGGGCGATGGCGAGGATGTCGACACGTCGGGCCAGATCTTCCTGCGCGGCTGGCAGAAGACGGACGAAAGCGGCATCGTGTCCTTCGCCACCATCTATCCCGGCTGGTATCGCGGCCGCACCACCCATATCCACTTCAAAGTCTTCCCGGACGATCGCTCGGTGATGACCGGCCAGTTGTTCTTCCCCGACGCGCTCAGCGACCAGATCTTTTCGACCGTTTCGCCCTATGCCGAGCGCGCCGGCAAGCGCGACACATCGAACGCGCAGGACGGCATCGCGAGACGCTCGGGACCGCTGTCGCAGGCCGCCTTGCGCGAGGCGGCGGACTCCTACCAGGCGCTCCTGGTCGTCGCGGTGAAGTCCGTCTGAGGCTGGTTTGCACGCCTCGACGCGCCCGCCGGAAAGCCTTCCTCCAGGGGAAAAGTCGTTTGTCATCTAACTGAAATAAACATCTGGCATCACCACGGCGGACGTCGCAATGCTTGCCGGCAAAGCTGTTCTGCAAGCCGGATTCTTTTTGATCGTCGATTGCCAACCGGCAGGCAGCCTCTATGCTGTCGCCACCGGTTCGGCCGAAGAGGGATGACCATGGCCAAGGCGGACAAGACAGCGACAATGAGCCGGCTGCATTCGGCGGCGCGACTGGCGCGAACGGCGCTCGCCGCCCGGCTTTTGGCGCATGGTTTCTATGCCGGCCAGGACCAGATCATGCTGGCGCTCGACCGCGAGGACGGCCAGACGCCGGGCAACCTCGCCGGCCGTCTCGGCGTGCGCCCGCCGACCATCACCAAGACCATCAATCGGCTGCAGGCGCAAGGTTTTCTCGAAAAGCGCGCCTCCAACGCCGATGCCCGACAGGCGCATATCTTCCTCACCGATACCGGCCGCGAGACCATCCGCGCCATCGAGAAGTCGGTGAAGAAGACCGAAAAGCAGGCGCTGAAGGGCCTCGACAAGAAGGACCAGAAGGCGCTGTTCAAGCTGCTCGCCCGGGTCGAGGCCAACCTTTCCAACGAAGATCTGGTGCTCATCGACGACGACGCCGAACTCGATGATTAACGAGCGACGCGTCAGCGTCGTCTCGCAGCGACGCGTAGGCGCGACGCGAAGCGTCGTCGCGGTGCAGTGCGCCAGCGTTGCCCTTCAAGTAGCGCCCTAGCATCGGCGGCTTAGCGGAAAGGGCCACGACGCTGCGCGTCGCGCCTGAGAGCTATCACAGGGCGTCTCGCGGTTGAGCGATCACGCTGCGCGTCGCGCTTACGGAACAATGCCAACGTGGGTGGGTTGAGCGACGACGCTGCGCGTCGCGCTTACGGAACAATGCCAACGTGGATGTGTGGAGCGACGACGCTGCGTGTCCCGCTTCGCACCAGCATCGACCAACGCCCGGGCGTAAGCCCGAACGCCTTCTTGAAATGACGGTTGAAATGGCTCTGGTCGCTGAAGCCGGCGGCAACGGCGATTTCGGCCAGCGGCTCGCCAGCCTCGATCATCCGTCGTGCCCGCTGCAGCCGGCGCATTACAAGGAAGCGGTGCGGGCTGGTGGCGTAAGTGGCGCGGAAATGGCGCGAGAGCGCGTAGCGGTCGAGGCCGGTAACGGCTTCCAGCTCACCTGACCGCACCGGCCGCCCGGCATTCTCTTCGAGATAGTCGCGCGCAAGCGCTGCTGCGCGCCATGCAGTCATTCCCATCGGCTTCGCCGGCTGTCCGGCATGTCGGCCCAGATTCCGCGCCAGCTGCGCGATGAAATCGGCGACGAACAGCTCGTCCAGCTCTTCCTGCAGCGGCGCCAGCGCCGACAGCAGCGTGCCGCGCAGCGCCGGGTCGCTCACCACGGCGTCCGCGACGAAAGGCAGCGGCTCACCATCCAGGCAGTCAATGAGCAGCGACGGTTCCAGATAGAGGATGCGATAACGCAGTCCTTCCTCCGTGCCGGCGCCGCCATCGTGCAGTTCGTCGGGATGCAGCACGATCACCTGGCCGGGCAGGCTGTGCCGCAGCGCGCCGCGATAGTGGAAGCGCTGGACGCCATCGAGCGTCACGCCAATGGCGTAGGTGTCGTGGCGGTGCAGTTCGAAGGCGTTGCCGTGGAAGCGCGCCTCGATGCGTTCGATGCCAGTGCCGCCCGGCGCCGACACGATACGGTCCCCGGGAGCGACCTCGCCCGAGCACGAACGTTCAAGACCCTGCACAGGCTCTGCGGCTAGATCGTGCGCCATCGCTTCAACCAGGCCTGTCATAGGCCGCCTCCCGGAGACTTGAATCTTGGTGTTCGATACGAAATTTGCAATCGTGCTCAGGGACGATCTCGCCGTCTGGCAGAAGCTCAATGTCACCGCGTTTCTCACCAGCGGCATCGTCGCTCAGTTTCCGGAGATCATCGGCGAGCCCTACCGCGACCGTGCCGGCAACATCTACAACCCGCTGTCGATCCAGCCGGTCATCGTGCTGTCGGCGGACGGGCCGACGCTGAACGCGATTCATCGCCGGGCGCTGGAGCGCGGGGTGACGGCATCGGCCTATGTCGAGGAGATGTTCTCGACCGGGCACGACGCCGCCAACCGCGCCGTCTTCGCCGAATTCGCGCCCGAAGACGCCAGGGTCGTCGGCATCGCGCTCCGTGCCGAGAAGAAGCTCGTCGACAAGATCACCAAGGGCGCCCGCATGCAGTCATGATTCAGGCCGGCAGCGCTGGTCCACGGCAGCGCCTCGACTGAGCCTGTCCGGGACGCTTGTTGGGCCAGTCGCTTTTGGCTTGCCGGCCAGCGGCGATTGCCGCAAAAGGGTGGCGTCTACCTTTCCCCGGCCCGACTTTGAGCATTCCCAAAAATCAAGACGACAGCGCAACGCCGCCAGCGGCGATGCTTTTGATGCTGTGCGTGTACGTCTGCTTCACCTTTCTCGACACCAGCAGCAAATATCTGGTGCTGGCCGGCGTCTCGGCGCTGATCGTCGCCTGGGCTCGCTTCATCGTTCATGTGCTGCTTGTCGGCGTCTTCCTGCGCGGCTGGCGCGCGCCGTCGCGTTTTCGCGCCAGGAACCTGCCCGCGCACATCCTGCGCGGCGCCTTCCTGTTCGGCTCGACCATGTGCAACATCTTCGCGCTGCGAACCTTGCAACTGGCCGAGACGACATCGATCTACTTCTTCGGGCCGATGGTGATCACCGCGCTTGCCGGTCCGCTACTTGGCGAATGGGCGGGCTGGCGGCGCTGGCTGGCGATCCTGACCGGCTTCGTCGGCGTGCTGATCATCACGCGGCCCGGCGTCGGCGTGTTCGGCATCGGCCATCTCTTCGCGCTCGGCTCGATGCTGTCGAACAGCTTCTATGTCATCATGACCCGCCGCATGTCGGCGAGCGAGACTTCCGAAAGTCTGATCCTGTTTTCGGCGCTGGCGCCGGCGGTGCTGCTCCTGCCCACGCTGCCGTTGTCGCATGCCTTGCCGCAGGACGGCTGGCACTGGCTCATCCTCCTGATGCTCGGCGTGTTCGGCGCCACCGGCCATTGGCTGCTGGTGCAGGCCTACCGCCTGGCGACCACCACCGCGCTCGCCCCCTATCCCTATTCGCAGATGGTGTGGATGATCATCTCCGGCTGGGTCATCTTCAACCAGTTCCCTGACCGCTGGACGCTGCTGGGCGCAGCCATCATCGTCGCCAGCGGCCTTTACATCATCCATCGCGAACACCGGCTTCGCCTGCGCAACAGCGCCACGCTGGACGCAGAGGCCGAAGCCCTGGCAAAAAAACTTTGATTTGCCCCGGATCGATGGCATAAGAGCCGCCTTTAAACAGTTTAAATCGGTTCGGGGAGCGAAGGGGCTGGCACAGAAGATCAAGCTTTCGACGATCGCGGATGCGCTCGGTGTGTCCACGGCCACGGTGTCGCTGGCGCTGCGCGACAGTCCGCTGGTGGCGGGCAGCACACGCGACCGCATCAAGGAACATGCCCGCGCCATCGGGTATATCTACAATCGCCGCGCCGCCAGCCTGCGCACCTCGCGCTCGGGCATTGTCGGCGTCGTCGTGCACGACATCATGAACCCGTTCTTCGCCGAGATCCTGCGCTCGATCGAGAGCGAACTCGACCGCAGCCGGCAGACCTTCATCCTGTCCAACCACTACGACCAGCTCGAAAAGCAGCGCACCTTCATCGACACGCTGCTGCAGCTCGGCGCTGACGGCGTCATCATGTCGCCGGCCATCGGCACGCCAGCCGAGGACATCGTCATGGCCGAGGACAACGGCCTGCCGGCGGTGCTGATCGCGCGCAGCGTCGCCGGGGCCGACGTGCCGGTCTTCCGCGGCGACGACGCCTACGGCACGGCGCTGGCCACCAATCACCTGATCTCGCTCGGCCACAAGCGCATCGCCATGATCGGCGGCACCGATCAGACGTCGACCGGCCGCGACCGCTACCAGGGTTATCTCAACGCCATGGAGGCGGCGGGGCTTGAGGTCAGGCCGTCCTGGCGCATCGCCGGCCCGCGCACCAAACAGGCCGGGTTCGAGGCCGCCGGACAGTTTTTGGCGCTGAAGGACAAGCCGACCGCGGCCTGCTGCTGGAATGACCTCGTCGCCATCGGGCTGATGAACGGCATCGCGCGCGCCGGCCTGGTGCCGGGCGTCGACATCTCGGTCACCGGCTATGACGATCTGGAGGAGGCGGCAATCGCGACACCGGCATTGACCACGGTCTGGAATGGCCAGCGCGAGGTCGGCCGGCGTGCCGCCAGCGCGCTGCTCGACAAGCTCAATGGGCAGACGGTGCGGCCGTCGCAGGAACTGATCAAGCCGGAACTGCATGTGCGCCAGTCGACCGGCAAGCCGGTGGAGCGTGGATGACGAAGGCTGAACAGTTGCAGACCGTCGCCGTTCTGGTGCCGGGGCATTTCAACGACCACGCGGTTGAGCGCATCGACCGCACCTTCAAACGGGTCAGGATCGAACGCGCCGATGCGGCGCTGGTCACCGACGAAATGCGCCGTACGGTGCGCGCCATTGCTTCCTTCGCCGGCATCGATGCGGCGATGATGGATGCATTGCCCAACCTCGAACTCATCGCCTCTTTCGGCGTCGGCTATGATTCTGTCGATGCCGGCCATGCGGCGACGAAAAACATCATGGTCACAAACACGCCGGACGTGCTGACCGAGGAGGTCGCAGACACCACGATCGGCCTTTTGATCAACACAGTGCGCG
Source organism: Mesorhizobium sp. M4A.F.Ca.ET.050.02.1.1 (assembly GCF_003997725.1). Lineage (NCBI taxonomy): Bacteria > Pseudomonadati > Pseudomonadota > Alphaproteobacteria > Hyphomicrobiales > Phyllobacteriaceae > Mesorhizobium > Mesorhizobium sp. M4A.F.Ca.ET.050.02.1.1. The sequence goes on along the minus strand of NZ_RZSG01000133.1, from coordinate 2,122 downwards.
AGCTGTATGCCGCCGAGAAATGGCTGCGCGACGGCAACTGGGTGAAGAAAGGCAGCTACCCGCTGAGCCGGCTGACCTTGCGCGGCCGAAGTGTCGGCATTTTCGGCATGGGCCGTATTGGGCAGGCCATTGCCCGGCGTCTGGAGGCCTTTGGATTGCCGGTCGCCTATCACAACCGGCGCCGCGTCGAAGGTCTTTCCCACCAGTACCATCCGACGCTGAAGGGCCTTGCCGACGCGGTCGATACGCTGATTTGCGTGGTACCGGGCGGCGCTTCCACGGAGAAGGCGATCAACGCCGAGATCCTGTCGGCGCTCGGCCCAAACGGCGTCTTCGTCAACATCGGCCGGGGTAGCACGGTGGACGAGACGGCGCTTGCCGCAGCGCTCGCCAGCGGCACGATCGCCGCCGCCGGCCTCGATGTCTTTGCCGACGAGCCGAACGTGCCCAAGGCGTTGCTGGTAGCGCCCAACACTTCACTGCTGCCGCATGTCGGCTCGGCCTCGCACCACACGCGCCGCGCCATGGCCGATCTCTGTGTCGACAATCTCGTATCCTGGTTCAGCGAGCGCCGGCCGCTGACGCCGGTGCCGGAGACGGCGCAGGTCAGGCCGCGCGGCTGACCCGGCCCGCCACACTTGTTAACGCCCGATTAACCCTTTTGAAATCATTCTGCATACTTCGTTATGCATAGGCAAAAGCCGCGGCGCGGTTCGGGCCTTGTACATGAAGGCAAGGTTTGAAGCGCGCCGGCGCGCCTCAAATGCACGGAGAGATCGGGTGAAGCTTATTCCTGCGTTGATGGCGGCGGCCGCGGTGGCCGGTGGCGTCCAGCCCTTTCACGGCGGCAGCGGCGAAAGCATCGCCAGTGAAACAGCCTCCTCCAGCAGCTACCGGCTGACCGCCAATGGCGACGAGGCGGCCTGCGCTGTCCGGCGCGGCGCCAATATGTCGGACGGCCTGTCGCTGCTGACCGTCGCCCCGAACTGCCGCAAGCTGCTGCCCGGCATCGAGCGGGCGAAATTCTGGCGCGAAGAGGCTGACGGCACGGTCGCCTTCAGCGCGAACGGCATCGATCCGATCGTCACTTTCAGCGTGGCCGATGGCGACGGCTACGAGTCCTACGCCCCGGTCACGCCGCTTCTGGCGCTGAGCCACGATTGAGGTTCGGCGGGCCTACTCCGCCGCCGCGCGGACCCCGGCTTTCGCCGCCGCATGCAGGCGCACCGCGTCGCCGAAAGCGCGGAAGATCCTGGCCGAGTTGTCGTCCGACTTGACCCAATATTCGGGATGCCACTGAACGCCGACCGCAAACGCGCGGGCATCCTTCACCGAAACCGCTTCGATCGTGCCGTCGGTGGCCAAGGCCTCGACCTGCAGCCTCGAGCCCAGCCGATCGATCCCCTGGCGGTGCAGCGAGTTGACCTTGATCTCGCCGGCGCCAAACACGCCGGCGAGGCAGCTGCCGGGCTTGATCGAAATCGTCTGATGGATGGCAAAGCGCTCGTTCTGATCGTCGCTCACCGCGGCGCGGTGGTCGAGCGACCCCTCACGCTCCTGGATCTCGGTGCCCAGCGTGCCGCCCAACGCGACATTCAGCTCCTGGATGCCGCGGCAGATGGCAAGTAGCGGCACGCCGCGCTCGATCGCCTTGCGGATCAGCGGCAGCGTAGTGGAATCGCGCGCCGGATCATACGGACCGTTCCGCTCGCTGGCGTCACCACCGTAGAGCGAGGGATGCACATTGGACTTCGAGCCGGTGACCATGACGCCGTCGACCGACGAGAGCAGCTCGTCGAAGTCGAGCCGGTCGCCGAAGGACGGCACCAGCAGCGGGAACACGCCGGCGCCGGCAAGCGCGGCTTCAAGATATTGCTGCGGGGCGGCATGCCAGGTGTAGTTGTCGAACTGGCGGACGTCGGTCGAGATGGCGACGAGCGGCTGCTGCATTTTGGATCCGGTTTCCGTTGAGGGCTAAGGAGCTATTCTGCCTACAAAATAGGCGATCCCAAGGCGCTTTTCCATGACAAGTTTTGGCAGGTCGCATAGGCCAGGCGGCAGGCCGTTAGACTATAGTTGCAGGTCGTGCGCCGAGAGCGCGCATTTCCCGCCAATGCCGCCG
>NZ_RZSG01001339.1:0-779 GCF_003997725.1 Mesorhizobium sp. M4A.F.Ca.ET.050.02.1.1 | reverse complement strand
CTATATGATCAGCCGGGCCGCGCGCCCCAGCTGCCGTTCCGCGTCGTTGTAGTAGCGCGAAGCCTGTTGGATCGAGCGATGCTGGGATTGCTGCATGGCCTCGGTTAGGGGAATGCCGCGGCGGCCGGTTTCGGTCAGAAAGCCTGAGCGCAGGCCGTGGGCGCTGAACAGCGTCGGGTCGAGACCGGCTTCGGCGGCGCGTCGCTTCAGGATCAGATTGACCGATTGCGGCGTCACGGCCCGTCTTTCGAGATGGCCCCAGCGATCGATGCCACGAAACACGGCGCCATCGGCAATGGCGGCCCGCTCGAGCCATTCGCTCAGCGCCACCACCGGTCGGCCGACGAGCAGCACGAAGTCGTCCGAATCGGCCTCGGTGGTCTTGCTGCGGCCGAGCCGGATTTTCAGGCATGGCAGCTTTTCGCCGTCCGGATTTTTGGGGTCCGCCGGCACCGGCTGTTCCTCGATCAGCTGCTCGACACGCAGGGACGAAACCTCGCTGCGGCGGCGGCCTCCGGAGGCAAATGCGGTCAGCAGGAGGGCGCGGTCGCGGACGTCGACCAGTTTTTCGCCGGCGCAGGCTCTCAGGAGAGCGGTCAAAATATCGGCGGTCACCGCCCGCTTGCTCTTGCGGCCGCGTGGCCGCGCGCTGGCGCGCACGGCCAGTTTTATGGCGCTCTGCAGGCCCGTGGCGGAAAAATTTCCCCGCAGCCCGCGCCATCTGGTCAAGGTCGACCAGCTCGACAGCCGGCGGCGCACCGTGCTCGGCGCGTGCGGTC
>NZ_RZSG01001338.1:0-785 GCF_003997725.1 Mesorhizobium sp. M4A.F.Ca.ET.050.02.1.1 | reverse complement strand
CACCATCCCGTTCGCGATCCTGGTGTTCGTCTTCGGACTGCTGACGCTCGGCCTTGGCTGGATGCTGTTTTCGGTGCTCGTGCCGGCGGTCGCCGTCCTCTACATCTGGAACACGCTGGGCAGCGTCGACCAGGCCACCACCGGCATGAAGCTGATGGGCATCCGGCTCGACCGCCTCGACGGCAGCCGCATAGATGGGCTGACCGCCGTCGTGCATTCGGTGCTGTTCTGGGCCGGCAACGTCATTCTGACGCCGCTGGTGCTCTTGGTGACGCTGTTTTCGGACCGCAAGCGCACGCTGCACGACCTGCTGCTTGGCACAGTGGTCAGCCGCACCGACCACTAACGCCGCTCTCCGAAGGCCGGCGCGAGCGCTTATCCGCAAATATGAAGGACTTCGGTTGGCCGCCGCCTCATAATCCTGTTGAATTTTTCGCCAACCGGGCCAAAGGTAAGGCGATTCGCAGGAGCGTTTCCTAGACTCGATGACGCAGCATCCGACCCAGTCGCCGCAGTTCTTCCTGACCGCGCCGTCGCCGTGCCCGTATCTGGAGGGCCAGTTCGAGCGCAAGGTGTTTACCCACCTTGTCGGCGACAAGGCGCCCGAGATGAACGACCTGTTGACGCAAGGTGGCTTCAGGCGCTCGCAGAACATCGCTTACCGGCCCGCCTGCGAAACCTGCCGCGCCTGCGTGTCGGTGCGCATCCTGGCGCAGGAGTTCACCGCCAGCCGCAACATGAAGCGGGTGATCCAGCACAATGCCGACCTCGTCGGCGCCATGCAC
>NZ_RZSG01001337.1:0-788 GCF_003997725.1 Mesorhizobium sp. M4A.F.Ca.ET.050.02.1.1 | reverse complement strand
GACCGACATCGGGGCCGTCAAGCGGCTGCTGGAGGCTGCGTCGCCGCTTTCGTCCGCCGCTCTCGACGTCCTTCCGAGGCTCGTCGCTCGCGTCGGCCAGAATGAGCGGTCCCTGTTCGCTTTCCTGGAAGCGGCCGATCTGTCCGGTCCAGTCGGGATGGAAGAAGTCTACCTGGCCTTCAGCGACGCGATCCGCTCCGACGTAGGCGTGGGTGGCCTGCACAGGCGTTGGATCGAGGCCGAGAGCGCGATGGCCAAGGCGGACGAGGGAGTGGAACGGGAGCTTCTCGCCGCGGCCTTCCTGCTCCAGGCGGGAGTCTCGGGCGAACGCCGCCGTCTCAGGCGCGCGACCCTTGTCGCGGCGGCCGCCTCGGACGGGCACCCCCCGGCGAAAGCCGAAAAGGCCATAGACGCGCTCGTCTCGCGCAAGCTGCTCCTGCACCGCAAGCTGAACGACGACGTTTCCGTGTGGCACGGAGCTGACGTGGACGTATCGGGCAGGCTCCGTGAGGAGCGCATCCGCCTTATGGCAGGCTTCGACCTGCACGAATTCCTCGGCAAGGAGCATCCGGCGCCGTTCGTCAGGCCAGTCAGGCACAATTCGGAGAAGGGCACCTCCCGCTATCTGGAAGGAAGCTACGCGATGGCGGATGCGCTTTCCGCCAGGCTCGACGAGCCGTGCAGATCGTGGGGCCGCGTCATCTATGTCATCTGCAGCACTGCCGACGACGTCCGCCGCGCGCGTCAGGCGGCCGCCACGGCGAACGGCCGCAACGTGGTGGTCATCC
>NZ_RZSG01001336.1:0-789 GCF_003997725.1 Mesorhizobium sp. M4A.F.Ca.ET.050.02.1.1 | reverse complement strand
GTACAAAACCGTGAGGTACGGGCCCCGTCAGCGGTGCCGACGGGCGACCGAAAATCAGCCCCGCGACGCTGCCTTGGCGACCTGAACAGCGGCCTGCGCCGCCGCCAGCCTCGCGATCGGCACGCGGTAGGGCGAGCACGAGACATAGTCGAGGCCGACCTCTTCACAGAAGCGGATCGACGAGGGGTCGCCGCCGTGCTCGCCGCAGATGCCGAGCTTGATCTCGGGTCGCGTCACCCTGCCCTTTTCGGCCGCGATGCGCACCAGTTCGCCGACGCCCTCTATGTCGAGCGACACGAACGGATCCTGCTCGATGATGCCCTTCTGCCGATAGGTCTCCAGGAAGGAGGCCGCATCGTCGCGTGAGATGCCGAAGGTGGTCTGGGTGAGATCGTTGGTGCCGAAGGAGAAGAATTCGGCCGCCTCGGCGATGACGTGGGCGCGGATCGCGGCACGCGGCAGCTCGATCATCGTGCCTGTGAGATAATCGATTTTGATGCCGCTCTCCTGCATGACGCTGGCCGCGACGGCGTCGATGCGCGCCTTGACGTAGTCGAGCTCCTTCACCAGGCCGACCAGCGGCACCATGATCTCAGGCACCACCAGAGCGCCGGCCTTCTGGCCCGCCTGGACGGCCGCCTCGAAAATGGCGCGCGCCTGCATCTCGGCGATCTCGGGATAGGAGACCGCCAGACGGCAGCCGCGATGGCCGAGCATCGGGTTGAACTCGTGCAGGGCGTCGGTGCGGTGCCTGAACTTATCGGGCGAAACCTTCATCGCGGCCGCGAC
>NZ_RZSG01001335.1:0-791 GCF_003997725.1 Mesorhizobium sp. M4A.F.Ca.ET.050.02.1.1 | reverse complement strand
AGCCCAGCAGCAGCATGGCCCGGTCGCGCAGGCCGCGCAGGGTGCCGCGGTCGAGCGTTTCCAGCATGGCGATCAGATCCTCGGGCAACACTGCTTCCTTCTGGCGGGGCGGGGCTGCGTGCTTGTTGCGGATGCCGGCCATGACGGTGGCGATATGGCGGTCCTTCCTGTCCAGCGGCTGGCCGCGCTGCGCATAGTTCCACGTCAGCGAGGAGAGCCGGCGCTCGATCGTCGAGACGGAGTTCGGCTTCTTGTCGCCGGTCGCCTTACCCGAGGCGCATGCGGTGACGTAGAGCCCGACCACCTGCGGATCGGGCGGAAACATCTCGACACCCTGGCGACGGCACCAGCTCGCAAACTGCTTCCAGTCCGAAGCGTAGGCGCGGCGGGTATTGGCCGAGCTCGCCGCCTCGACGTAGTCGCGGGCGCGATCGGCCAGCGCGTCGAGATGCGCCGGCAGGCGGGCATTGGCGACGACCGGAAGAGCGGAGGGGGCGTCGGCCGAGGGCTGCTCCGGCGCGCGGCCCATCTCCATGACGACGTCGATGATGTCGGGCAGGTCGTCGGTGCTCGAGCCGTTGGGCTCGGCCGAGGGCGCCGCCGCGGTTTGGTCGACAGCATCCTGATCGACAGGGGTCGCCGTTTCCTGTGGTTGAGCGGAGCTGCGCCGAGCACGATTTTCGGGGTTTTGATCGATGAGAGAGGCTGTTGCTCGCGCTTCGTCAACGGACGGCAAGTCATTGATCTGGCGCGAATCATCTTCGGAGTTCATTGGCGGATTCTAGCCTGTC
>NZ_RZSG01001334.1:0-804 GCF_003997725.1 Mesorhizobium sp. M4A.F.Ca.ET.050.02.1.1 | reverse complement strand
GCTTAAAAGGATACTTGAGAAAGTTGCTATACGTCACAACAAGGCTGCCGTATTGGCCAAATTTCAGTTGGATATGGGGGTTCTTCAGCCGTCTTGGGAGAGACTTAAGGAATTCGATCTCGATAGAGGTGTTAAGATTCAAGGGATAGAAGCAAAGTGCGATTTATGGCACTTCGTTTTCGAGACATACGCTTTCGTGATGATCATGGATACCAGCCCACAATCGCCCCACGAGAGCAACAGTCGTGCTCGCATAAGAGGCCAACTGGGTCGAAAACTCGACGAACCAGATTTTGGGCCGCTGTCAGATCGGTTTTGGCACCGCCAGCTTGACGCGCTCAGAACGATGATGCCGGAGCTTGCCACACTATTTCCCGAAGGGTGACCGTCACGAGCTAGTTAAAGCCGTCAGCGACCTCTTGGGCTGCGCACAGGCGGTTTTTTCAGCGGTGGCATGAAAGGCAGCAGCGTCCGGACCATCTGCTCGACTGGCGTCACCGTTCTCAGCGAGCGCCAGTCGAAGCGGGCACCGGGATCGCCGCTGTCGAACTGGGTCTGGCTGCCGCCGTTCCGCAGCTGAATGGCGTCGTCAAGGACGACGCCATTGGCGCCCACCGGGCGGCCAAACTGGGTGGCATACGTGCCGATGATGGTGACGGCCGGGAACCCCCTTTTCGTGATGACGGCCATCATGGTCGAACTCCGGATCAGACGAAGCACGTCATGTGTTGGGGCCGATCGCCAGCGCGTTGAGCTGTTGCAGGGTGAGGTTCTGGTTGCCGTTCGGTGGCGGCACCTTGGCCT
>NZ_RZSG01001333.1:0-804 GCF_003997725.1 Mesorhizobium sp. M4A.F.Ca.ET.050.02.1.1 | reverse complement strand
CAGGTGCAGCACCTTGCGGTCGGTCCCGTGCCGCTTGATGAGCGTGCGGGCCTGTTCCGGCGTGATGCCTGCTTCCTCGGCGAAATGCCTGACCTCGTAGTCCTCGTCGCCGGCCACTTGCGAACGGTCGCGGTTGTCGGTCTTCGTCTTGTCGTCGGCCATGACTGCGTTCCTCGTTCAACACGAGATAACGAAAAGGGTCCGGTGGGGTTCCCCGGAACCTCGATTGGGCGCGACCTTCCTGGGCGCCGAGAGTTTCGAGAGTTTTAGGTACGAGTTCCTAGTGGGTCCGATGATCGAAAACCACCGCCATGGTCTTACCAATTGCCGCCATGACAATCAGCTCTACCAGATGGTCGTCGCTGTCGTCGCAAGCCGGGCCGATGCGGCGGATGGCGTCGATCGCCGCCTTGGTCGATATGGTGTCGCCGGCACGGAATCTTGAAAGCGTAGATGAAACAAGTTCTTCGGCCGTCGAGTCGATAGCCGGCACTTTTGGCACGACGCTCATAGGCCTCCTCCTGCCATGAACCCTCACCCAAAAGGATGATACGCCGAATGCTGGTTTCTGCCAGCGAAATGGTGGTCCGACCAGTCACTGGAGACAGCCTGCCGCTATTTCAACCTACCTGTCCTCGATGATCCTCAGATAGGAACCGTCATGGACAGCACGATCCCGATCGCGTGCTTAGGCGGCGCGTCGTTCTCGTCGGGGTTGGGAACCGGGTCCTCGTCCGGAAGCCGCTGCGGCTCCGGCTCTCGCATGGGCTTCGGTTCGGGTAGCGGCGGTGGGGTTGGCATGGG
>NZ_RZSG01001332.1:0-809 GCF_003997725.1 Mesorhizobium sp. M4A.F.Ca.ET.050.02.1.1 | reverse complement strand
GGCGTGTTCTTCATCCAGAAAGTCAGGTCCCTGGACTCCTCGAACACGAACAGCATGCCGTGATCGTCGGCCATCTGCTGGCGGAACATCAGGCCCGCCTCTCGCTCATCGGATGTGTCGGCGATCTCGATCGAAAAGGAGCGTTCACCCGATTTCGTCACCGCCACCAGCGGCGTCGGGTCGACGGGCAGGATCATGGCCTGACCATCGGCCGAAGTCGGCCGCTGTGAATAGAAATAGACGGCGGCCGCGATGACGAAAGCCATCGCGACGCAGACCGCGCCAGCCGTCAGCCAGTTCCTGTGAAGCATGCAAGATCCTCGGCCGGACTGCGCTTAATGCGAGACCGGCAAGGTGCCCATATCCGGGTGAATTTCGGCAGCCATAAGGCCCTTGTCGCCGCGGCCGAAACGAACCAGCACGACCTGACCGGGCCTGAGCTCGGTGATGCCATAGCGCCGCAGCGTCTCCATGTGGACGAAAATGTCCTCGGTGCCCTCGCCCCGGGTCAGGAAGCCGAATCCCTTGGTGCGGTTGAACCACTTCACCAGCGCCCGTTCGAGTCCGCTCTCCGGCGCCACGGTGACATGTGTGCGCTGCTCCTGCATCTCGGCCGGGTGCACCGCCGTGCTGGCATCCATGGAAAGAACGCGGAAGGCCTGCAGGCCGCGCTCGCCCTGCTTGACCAGGCAAACGACACGCGCGCCTTCCAGCGCGGTCTGGAACCCGTCCTTTCGAAGGCATGTCACATGGAGGAGGATATCACCGGAGGCACCATCGTCCGGAAGAATGAAGCCGTAGCCCTTGGC
>NZ_RZSG01001331.1:0-814 GCF_003997725.1 Mesorhizobium sp. M4A.F.Ca.ET.050.02.1.1 | reverse complement strand
GCTTCGCCCAAGACTGTCACCAACTTGTGAAACTGTTCTGCAACAGCGGCGCCGAAATTTATGGAAGCTTAACGAAATCAGTATGAATCGGTATAATCGCGCCTTACATCCGCCATGCGGTGGGCGTGACCGTCTAGCGGCGCGGAACGGGAGCCGGTTCACAACCGGAGCGGGTGATCATGAAAATTTTCGGAAACACGGCCTGCGTGATGCCGCTTGCGGTTGCCGCGACGCTGGCTCTCGGCGCCCCGCAGGCGAACGCGCAAGGCCTGTTCGACATGCTGTTCGGTGGCGGCGTCCGGCATAACCCGCAAGGCGAATTCCCGCCGCCGCCCAAGCCGAGACCCAGCAAGGTGCCAGCCGGCGGTGGCTCCAGGATCAGCAGCCCGTCCTACTACACCTACAAGGCCGACCGTCTCGTGCGCGTCAACTTTTCAGCGTTGGTGCCGGCGCCGGCGACTGTGGCGGCGCAGGATGCCGCCTTCGTGCCGTCTGTCGCCAGCGATGCCTTCCGCGAGGCGATCGCCGGACTGGGTGACTATGAGCTTTATGCTGAGCCCGACATCGCCAAGGCGCTGATCGCCTACTACTCGGCCAATCCGGATTTCATCTGGGTGACCGGAACCGCCCCCAACAGCCGTGCGCAGGACGCGGTGCGGGTGCTAGGCGAGGCGGCAAGCTATGGCCTGACGCCAGCCGACTACACGGTCGACATTCCGGCCGCATCATCCTCGGCCAGCGCGGACGAGCGCCTGAAGGAACTCGTCCGCTTCGAGATGGCGCTGTCGGCGCGCGTGCTGCGCTATGCCCATGA
>NZ_RZSG01001330.1:0-815 GCF_003997725.1 Mesorhizobium sp. M4A.F.Ca.ET.050.02.1.1 | reverse complement strand
GTAGAGGATCTCGCCGCGGGCCTCGGCGAAGGGCTTGCCCATCTCGGCGGTCAGGATGGCCGCCAGCTCGTCGGCGTTGGCGACCATCAGCTCGTGCCACTTGCGCAGGATCGCGGCGCGCTCCTTGGCCGGGCGCGCCGCCCAGGCCGGCTGCGCGGCATGGGCGGCGGCGATGGCGTCCCGCGTCTCGGCGGCACCCATATCGGACAGCGACGCCAGCACCTCGCCGGTTGCCGGGTTCAGCACGTCGAAGGTCCGGGTCGCGTCGCCCGCGGTCCAGACGCCGTCGATGTAGCCGGTGTCGCGCAGGAAGCGCGACGAGAAGGAAACATGCTTGGTCAACGCGGTCGTGAAGGCCATGTCATTTGCTCCGGAAAATGGACGGGGCTCCGGCTAGTTGCCGGCGCTTGCTTCGAGGATCGCGCTCTCCAGAATGTCGAGCGCCTCGCCGAAGACGCTGTCCTGGATGGTGATCGGGGCGAGGAAGCGGATGACGTTGCCATGCACGCCGCAGGTCAGCAGGATCAGGCCCTTATCGAGCGCGATCAGCCGCACCTTGTTGGCGAACTCGGCGCTCGGCAGCTTCGTCGTCCTGTCGTTGAACTCGACCGCGTTCATGAAGCCCGGACCGCGGATATCGACGATCTGCGGCGCCTTCTCGCGCAGCGATTCCAGGCGCTGCTTGAGCCGGTTGCCGAGCTGGTTGGCGCGGCCGCAGAGATCCTCGTCCTCGATGACGTCGAGCACGGCATGGGCGGCCGCGACGCCGATCGGGCTGCCGCCATAGGTGCCGCCCAGCCCGCCCGGTCCCGGCG
>NZ_RZSG01000132.1:0-11070 GCF_003997725.1 Mesorhizobium sp. M4A.F.Ca.ET.050.02.1.1 | reverse complement strand
ATGAAAACCGACATCAAGGTCGAGGTGGAACGGCTGGCGGCCGATCCGCGCATAACCGACTATGATTTCTGGCGCTCGCTCAAGAACGTCAACAACGAGATCTTCCACATTGCCAACAACAACGAGCCGATCCCCTTCGACATGATCCGCTGGCGCGCCATCCTAAAGCAGGCGCGCCTGAAGCGCGGGCATTTCTGACTTATTGCCGATCCCCGGTCGCGGCCTCGAGCGGCGAGCGCGGCGCCACCGGCGACGACTGGATGATCGCCGTGTTGGTCATCGCATAAGGGATGATCCTGTCGATCACCCGTTCGAGCTCTGCCACCGAGCCGACATGCGCCAGCGCGATGAAGCAGTCCTCGCCGGTCACCCGGTCGCACTGCGCGATTTCCGGCAGCTCGCGGATGATGTCGGCGACGACGGCAAGCTGACCCGGCACCGGCCTGATGCGCAGCCATGCCGACAGTTTCATGCCGAGCGCGGCCGGATTGATCCTGACCGTGTAGGCCTCGATCACGCCGTTCTCCTGCAGCTTTCTGATCCGCTCCGCCACGCTCGGCGCCGACAGGCCGACGGCGCGCGCCAGTTCGGCCGTGCTGGTGCGCGCATCCTTTTCCAGCAGGCGCAGGAGCTTCAGGTCGGCGGCATCGAGGTCCGCGTTTTCGTTTCGAAGGCGTTTCAAGGAAATTTGCCTTTCTTTCGGAACAACTCGGTCGCATGACCCAGCGGTCATCCATATAAACCGCCCGATCTGCCTGCGATAGTGTCCGTATGAAAGATCAAGCGCAAGTCGCGGCGGCAAGCCCGGCCCTCGACACGCTGAACAGGGCCGGCCAGGGGGTTGCCGGTCCTGCCTTCTCTACCCTGGCGACCGCCCTGCCACCACATCTGTGGTTCGGCGTCAGCGCCGTGTTCCACTATCTCGGGCCGGCCTTCGCGGTGCTGCTTTTCGCCCAGGTCGGCGTGCTCGGCATGGCCTGGCTGCGCATCGCCACCGCCGCCCTCGTCTTCGCGCCGCTGACCCGGCCATGGAGGGTCTTCGCCCGCGCCGACCGGCCGACCCGGCTGTTGCTCGGCGCCTTCGGCGCCTGCCTGGCGGTGATGAACTGTTCCTTCTATCTCGCGCTCGACCGCCTGCCGATCTCGCTGGTCGCGGCGATCGAGTTTGTCGGCACCATCGGCGTCGCGCTCGTCGGCCTGCGCAGCCCGCGCAACCTCGCGGCGCTCGCCATCGCGGTGACCGGCACCTTGCTGTTGATCGACGTCAAATGGTCGAGCGACCCGGTCGGCCTGTTCTGGGCCTTCCTCAACGGCGCCCTGTTCGTCGGCTACATCGTGCTCGGCCACCGCGTTGCGGCGTCCGGCGCGGACGCCGGCATTGCCGGCCTCGGCGCTGCCATGGCGATCGCTTTCCTCGTCGTGCTGCCCGTCGGCTTCACCCAGGCGACGCCGGCCTTCTGGGCGCCGTCGCTGCTCATCGCCGCGATCGGCGTCGGCATCTGCTCCTCGGTCATCCCCTACATATGCGACCAGCTTGCCATGGCGCGGCTGCCGCGCGCGAGCTTCGCGCTGATGCTGTCGCTTTTGCCGCTCGACGCTGATCGGCATCATCGTGCTGCGGCAGGTTCCGAGCCCTGGCGATTGCCTCGGCATCGCCCTGGTGGTGGCCGGCGTCGCCTCGCACAAGCCGGCGCCGGAATGATCCACCAGAGGTGAGTGAAGCGGCGACCTACGGCGTCGGCCGGCGGACGCGACCTGCTCGCGACAAACATGGTCCCCCGGATGCGAAATGGACCATAAGCTTTTGAATAGGCCTATAGAAATTACGCACAAAGCAATCCAAGAATCGATTCCGTTTTTCGTGATGCATGCTGTAGCATGCCGGTGGAGACAGCCGTGGTTTGCGGCAGCGTCAGGCTTGGGTGGGGCATGCTGGCAAACAGGTTGGGGAAATGGCGCTCGCTCGGCCTGATGGTCCATTTCGCGGCTGAGCCGCTGACGGCGGCACGCAACGCGCATCGCGCTTTTGGCCCCTTCATTCAAGCCGAATACCCGCATTCGACCTCGGCACAGCCGCGCCGCGTCTTCATGATCGCCGATGCCGCGCTCTATCGCGCAATGCTTTCCGACACCGAGACCTGGCGCAACATCCAGATAAACGGGCGCGGCAAGCGGGGGCACGCTTCGCACCGGCTCTCCTATGGCATGACGCGACTGCGCGGCGAACGCCACGAGCACTACCGCAGACTGTTCGCGCCACCGCTTAAGCGTCCGGCGATCATGACAATGAGCCCGGAGATGGCACGCATCGCCGCTGACCAGGTTTCGTCCTGGCCAATCGGCAAACCCTTCTCACTGACCGATGCCGCCAAGACGATGGCCAAACACCTGGCGATCGGCCTGCTGTTCGGCGACGACCGGGCGCGCGCCATGCCGATCGCCGAGATGATCGCGCGGCAGATACGGGCGAGTTGGATCGTTCCGGGACCGGCCTTCTTCAGCTGGATACGGGAAGCCGAGGTACAGGAACGCGCCATCCTCGCCTGGGCGGAAGAAAAACGTGGCAACACCGATGCCCAGGACATCCTGTCCATCCTCGTCAACAACACCGACGAGGCCGGGCGACCGCCTTCGGTCGAGCTGATCGGCGGCATTATCAGCTTCGTCTTCGGCGCGGCCTATGACACTTGCCAGAATGCGCTCGCCTGGACGCTAATCCTGCTCAACCAGCATCCGGACGCAATGGCGGGCCTTGCCGCCGAGATCGACGCCGCGCTCGACGGAAAGCCGGCGACGATGGACCGGATCGGATCCTTGCCGCTGCTTGACGCCACCATCAAGGAAGCGATGCGGCTTTTTCCGCCGGTGCCGCTGATGATGCGCAAGGCAACGCGGGCAACGAGGCTTGGCGACGAACCCATCGCCAGGCATGAAGGGGTGCTGATCAGCGCGCTCACAATCAACCGCGATCCTTCGCTTTATCCGAATCCCGACAGTTTTCAGCCGGAGCGCTGGGCTTCGATCAAGCCATCGCCATTTCAGTACACCGTGTTCGGCGCTGGCAGCCATATGTGCCCCGGCGTTACCTTCGGCCTGCAGATGATGAAGATTGCGCTGGCGACCATCCTCTCGAAGCGTTCCGTGGAACTGGCGCCGGGAGCGCGCATTTCCTATCGCACGCGAGTTACGTTGGCGCCGATCGGCAATGTCCAGGTCATCATGCGCGAACGCGGCGGACCGGCGCTCTCGAGCCCGGCGCACGGGCGCTTCCGCGAACTCGTCTCGCTTCCCGCGACAGCATGAAAGGCCTCCCATGAGCGCACAGCAGACCATGGTCCGCATCTACGACCGGGTCATGAAAAGCAGCAAGCAGCGCCGCTACTATGGCGGCAGCGGCTTCTACAATTTCGGCTATTGGGCGACGGGCGCCGCGTCGCAGCGCGAAGCCAGCGAGGCGCTTGTCGACACGCTGCTGGCACGGCTCCCGGACAAGGGCGGCCGGATCCTCGACGTCGCCTGCGGGCTCGGCGCGTCGACCAGGCGTCTGCTCGCCTCCTACCCGCCGGAGGCGGTCACTGCCATCAACATCTCAGCCGCGCAGGTCGCGACGGCGCGCCAGAATGCCCCCGGCGCGACGGTGTTGCAGATGGACGCCGCCAAGCTTGCCTTTCCCGACGCGAGCTTCGACGCGGTGATCTGCGTCGAGGCCGCCTTCCACTTCGATACCCGCGCCGCCTTCCTCGCGGAAGCCTTGCGCGTGCTCAAGCCCGGCGGCGCGCTCGTGCTCTCCGACATCCTGTTTCGCGGTTTCACCGCTCCGGTCGCCGACCGCCTTGGCGTGCCGAAGGCCAATCTGGTCCCGGACATCGCTTCTTACCGGGCGCTCTTCGAGGCCGTCGGCTTTCAGGATGTCAGGGTCGAAGACAGGACTGACGACTGCCTCGGCGGCTTCCGCCGCAGCCTCGTCGCATGGCCGGCCTCGGAACGGGGCAAGGGCGCCATGAGCCTGAAGTCCAGCCTCGGCACCGCCCTCGTCTGCCGGTTGATTGCCGGCTATTTCGGCGCTGTCTCCAAGGCCTATCTCCTGGTCTCGGCACGAAAGCCCTGAGGCGAGGGCCAGTCCGGGACCTCATCACATTTTGGTCATTTCCGCGAATCCTGATGGCGCCGCCATAATTTGAAGGGAAGCTCAACCTGGCTTCGCCTGTCACGACGGTACCTGACGAGAAGGAACAACGCTTATGACCTTGTCCGCTCCGATCCTCGCAAGCGCGCTCGTGCTGGCCGGCGCGGCCCTCTTGGCGCTGCGCGCCGCAACGCTCACCGGCGGCCGAGTTGCGGTCAAGGTCAGAAGTAGGCGCCGGCCCTGCCGCGCAAAATCCGGCAACTGAGTGCCAAGACCGTGGGACGCGCAAGCGGCCGCTACCTGTGCGATCAGGATTTCGCCCGTGCCGGTCCATCAGGCCGTCACCTAGCGCAATAGGTGTGCCGTTCGCTGGCCGGCATCACCCGAACATCAACACACCTATTTCGGCAGCGTGTAGGCCATCACATAGTCGCCGGGCTTGGTGCCGACCGAACCATGGCCGCCGGCGACGATGACCAGGAACTGACGGCCGTCGCCGACCGTGTAGGTCATCGGCGTCGACTGGCCGCCGGCCGGCAGCCTGGCTTTCCAAAGCTGCCTGCCGGTGGTCAGGTCATAGGCGCGCAGATAGTCGTCGACCGCCGCTCCCAGGAAGGCTACGCCGCCGGCGGTGATCATCGGCCCGCCAATGCCGGGCACGCCGACCTTGAACGGCAGCGGCAGCGGTGTCATGTCGCGCACGGTGCCGTTGCGGTGCTTGTAGGCGATTTTGCCGGTCCTGAGATCGGCGCCGGCGACATAGCCCCATGGCGGCGCCTGGCAGGGAATGCCGAGCGGCGACAGGAACGGCCCCATCACCACCGCGTAAGGCGCGCCCTCGTTGCGGTTGAGCCCTTGCTCACTGCCGCGTCCTTCATCCGGCGGCGGCACCTGGTCGCGCGGAACGAGCTGCGATTTGAACGCCAGATAGGTCGGCATGCCGAACATCACTTGCCGAACCGGATCGACAGCGACGCCGCCCCAATTGAAGACGCCGAAATTGCCGGGATAGATCAGCGAACCCTGGACGGACGGCGGCGTGTAGCGGCCCTCATAGCGCAGGCCCCGCAATTCGATCCGGCAGGCCAGCTGGTCGAACATGGTGATGCCCCACATATCGGCGCCTGTCAGCGGCTTCGGATTGAAGGAAAGGTCCGATTCCGGCTGCGTCGGCGAGGTATGGTCACCCTCGATCGCGCCGCCAGGCGCCGGCACCTCCTTGACGGGAATGATCGGCTCGCCGCTGCGCCGGTTGAGCACATAGAGGTCGCCCTGCTTGGTTGGCCCGACCAGCGCCGGCACGACACCGCTCGAGGTGGTGATATCGACCAGCGTCGGCTGCGCCGGAACGTCCATGTCCCAAAGGTCATGATGCACGGTCTGCCGCACCCAGCGCACCTGCCCGCTGTTGAGGTCGAGCGCGGTGATCGAGGAGGAGAATTTCTCGACATTGGCCCTGCGCCCGGCGCCGAGCTGGTCCGGCGTCTGGTTGCCGAGCGGCACGTAGAGCAGGCCGAGCTTCTCGTCGGCGCTCGGCGTCGACCACATGTTGGGCGAGTTGTTGGTGTAGGTCTGGCCGGTCGGCAGCGGCGTCGTCTGGTCCGGATTGCCGGAATCCCAGTTCCACAGCAGCGCGCCGCTGTCGACGTCGAAGGCGCGGATGACGCCTGACGGTTCCTGCGTGGAATAATTGTCGTTGACCGCGCCGCCGACGATGATCTTGCCGCCGACGATGAGCGGCGCCGAGGTCGAATAGTAGTAGCCCGATTTCGGCTACGGCATGGTGGCGCGCAGGTTCAGCGTGCCGCCCTCCGCAAAGGAGGCACACACCTGCCCGTTCGCGGCGTCGAGCGCGATCAGCCGCGCGTCGGAGGTCGGCAGATAGACGCGCGCGGCGCATGGCTGGCCGGCGGCGATCTTGCCGTCGGCATAATAGGACACGCCGCGGCAGGTCTGGTGCTGCCGGTTGGGATCGAGCTTGATCTTCGGGTCGAAGCGCCATTTCTCCTTGCCGCTCGCCGCATCGATGGCGATGGCGAAATTATGCGGCGTGCAGATGAAGAGCGCGTCGCCGATCTTCAGCGGCGTCACCTGATAGGTCGTCTCGCCGATGTCGTCCGGACCCTTCACGTCGCCGGTGCGGTAGGTCCATGCCGGCTGCAGCGAAGCGACATTGTCCACGGTGATCTGGTTGAGCGGTGAAAAACGCTGGCCGTAGGGCGTGCGGCCGTAGAAGTGCCACTCGCCTTCCGGCACATTGCCGCCGAGATCTGCCGTCGGCGTCACCTTGTCGGCGTTAAGCTCGCCGGCAATGTCCCTGGGATCGGCGGTCATCGAATAGCCGGCCACGGCTAGCGAGGCCAGCACCGCCAGGATCAGCGGCGCGCGCCCGTCTGGACCGCTAAGCCCTCGCCTCGCCCATGGTGTCAAAAGCCACAGCGCCAGGAGCACGATGACGCCGCCGCGCGGGCCCAGATCCCACCAGTCGAAGCCCGCTTCCCAGACCGCCCAGCACAGCGTGCCGATCACGATCGCGGCATAGAGCCAGAGCGCAATGGAATTGCGCCTGAAGAGCAGCAAGGCGGTGATGAGGAAGGCAAGGCCGACGATCACGTAGTACCAGCTACCGCCCAGCACCGCCAACTGGATGCCGCCGCCGCCGAGAACCAGACCGATGAGAGCAAGGACCACAGCGGTGAGGATAGTTGCCACAACGACACTCCTTCATGCGCAGCAGACGGGCGATCGAAAACCGCTGTCACGAAGCACAACCGTAACGCGCCTTCGATTCTGTTTCATCTCGCCGCCGCAGTTTTCGGCCCCCCTGCGTGCGGTGTCAAATCAGCACGGCATAAAGTAAGCATCACCCCGGCCGCTCACGCCGACTTGACGAAGCCTGGCATCTGCCATTCTTCTGCCAGTTATTTGGCAATGCTATGCTTTGCCGATGAAAGCCGAGGCCGCCTTGCTGCTGGAACGGGCCCGTCACGCCTATGAGCAACGGGACTGGGCGGATGCGTTTGAGCTGTTGCGTGCAACGGACGATCTGGCACCGCTGGGCCCGGACGATCTGGAACGGCTGCTCTGGTCGGCCGCCATGCTCGACCGCGACCAGGACAGCCTGGCCGCCGGAGACCGTTTGTTCGAGACCTATGTCGAAGCCGGCCGCTACGACCGCGCAGCGTATTGGGCATTCTTCCGCGGCTTCCGGCTTCTGGCCTTGGGCGAGGAAGGCCACGCCAGCGCCTGCATCCAGCAGGCTCAGCGCTTGGCCGACGGCTTCGGCCGCGAATGCGCCGCGCATGGCTATTTGACGCTGCTGGCGGCCCAAAAGGAGCTCATGACGGGAAATGATCCGGCGGCGGAGCGGCTGGCCAGCCAGGCGCTGGCGATCGGCGAGCGCTGTTGCGACGTCGACCTCGTCGCCTTCGCCAGATGCTATCTCGGCCGCGCGCTTGTGCGGCAGGGCCGGATCGACGAAGGCATCGCCTCGCTCGACGAGGCCATGCTGCCGGCGGTCGACGGAAAACTTTCGCCCATCGTCACCGGCCTGATCTACTGCAACCTCATCGCAGCGTGCCGGCAGGTCTACGCGCTCGACCGCTCGCGCGAATGGACCGAGGCGCTATCGAACTGGTGCGGCGCGCAGCCGCAGCTCGTCCAGTTCAACGGCGTCTGCCTTTTGCACCGCGCCGAGATCATGGAACTGAACGGCGCCTGGCAGGATGCAATCACGGAGGCCCGCCGCGCGACGACGTCATTGGCCCATACCACCGCCAGCGAGGCGGCGGCCGGAGCGGCCTATCAGGAGGCCGAAATCCATCGTCTGCGTGGCGAATTCGCCGCCGCCGAGGACCTTTACCGCACCGCCAGTCGGCTCGGGCTCGAACCGCAGCCCGGCATGGCGCTGCTGCGGCTGGCGCAGGGCCGGGCCGAACAGGCTGCGGCAACCCTTCGCCGCGTGCTCGCCACGACCAAGGCTCCACTCGGCCGCGCCCGCCTGCTGCCGGCGCGGGTAGAGATCATGATCGCAGCCGGCGCAATCGAGGAGGCACGCGACGCCTGCCAGGAGCTGGAAGCGATCGCCACCCGTTTCGCGACCGACATCCTGGCGGCGATGGCCTCGCAGGCGAGAGGCGAGATCGACTTGCACGAAGGCAGCGCCGCGACCGCGCTCGGCCATTTCCGCGCCGCGCTGACGACCTGGCAGCGTGCCGGCGCTCCCTATCTCGAGGCGCGGCTGCGCGTGCTTGCAGGGCAGGCCTGCCGCATGCTTGGCGACGAAGACGGCACCGAGCTCGAATTCGATGCCGCCCGCGCCGTTTTCGCCACGCTTGGCGCCGCGCCGGAACTTGCCCGCGTCACGGCTCTGGTCGGGCCGGCCAGTTCGCGCCCGCACGGCCTGACCGGGCGCGAGATCGAAGTCCTTGGCCTGGTCGCCACCGGCAGGACCAACAGGTCGATAGCGACCGAGCTCGGCCTCAGCGAAAAGACCATCGACCGGCATCTCAGCAACATCTTCGACAAGCTGGCGGTCAACTCGCGCGCCGCCGCGACAGCCTACGCCTTTCAGAACGGGCTCATCTGACCCAGAAAAACATCTGACCTGAGGGCATGGGGGAAAATCCCCATCGCATTTTCTTCCGCCGTGAGGTGTCTCCCCGAAGCGCCGCCGCGCCGTTCCGCTATTTCTGGTCCATGACTGACGAACCAAATGGAGCGATCATGACCCCGACTTCGACATCCGGACCGGCCACGATGCAGGGAATGCGCGGCCGTCACAACATTCGCATCGCCGAGACCAGGACACGCGCCGGCACGCTGCTGGAACCGGGAGCGGCCTTCATGCATCTGGAGGCCGATGCGCTGCGGGCAACCGGCAGCGATATGCCATCAGGCGACGAAACGCGGCCTGCTCTCAGGGAAGAACATGTCGACGTCGTGGTCATCGGCGCCGGCCAGAATGGCCTTTCCGTTGGCTATCACCTCGCCCGCAAGGGGGTGAAGTTCGTCATTCTCGAGGGGCGCGAACGCGTCGGCGACATCTGGCGCTCGCGTTGGGATTCGCTGCGCCTGTTCACGCCGGCGCGCTTCGACGGTCTGATCGGCATGCCCTTCCCCGCTGCCCGCTATTCATTCCCGACCAAGGACGAGATGGCCGACTATCTCGAGGCCTATGCGCGGAGGTTTGCCTTGCCGGTGCGCACCGGCGTCAAGGTCGACGAAGTAACCCGCTCCGGCAAGCTCTACATCGTCACGGCCGGCCAGACCCGCTACATCGCCAGGCACGTCGTCGCCGCGGCCTCGAGCTACCAGAAGCCGAAGGTCCCGGATTTCGCGGCGTCGCTCGATCCGTCAATCCGGCAACTGTCCTCGAGCGCCTACAAGAATCCCGTGCAGCTCAATCCGGGCAGCGTGCTTTTGGTTGGCGCCAGCAATTCCGGCGCTGAAATAGCCATGGATCTCGCGCGCACGCACCAGGTCTGGCTGTCGGGCCGCCACCCAGGCCACATCCCGGTCGCCTACAATGGCTCTTTCGCGATGCGCGCGGTCCTTCCGTTCGTCTTCCGCATCGTTTTCCACCGTCTGCTTACGGTCGACATGCCGATGGGCCGCAAGGCGAAGCCGGGGCATCTTTCTCATGGCCTGCCGCTGATCCGGGTCAAGCCGCAGGATCTGGACGGCGCCGGCGTCCGCCGGGTCGCCCGCGTCGCCGGTGCCCGCAACGGCAAGCCGCTGCTCGACGACGGCCAGCTTCTAGACGTTTCGAACATCATCTGGTGCACCGGGTTCCGGGCCGGGCTCGATTGGATCAAGCTGCCGATCTTCGACGACAGCGGCCGGGTCAAGCAATATCGCGGTGCCATCGAAGGCGAGCCGGGACTGTATGTCTGCGGCCTGCATTTCCAGCATTCGCCCTCCTCCACCATGATCCATGGCGCGGCGCGCGATGCCGGCTACGTGGCCGACAAGATCGGCGAGCGCATGCGGGCAGCCGCCGGATAAGGCACGACAAGGATTTGAGGCAATTGCCGAGGCCGAAGAGACACCGCGCTCGGCAAATCCTGTCGCTAACCAGAACAAAACGGAGACACTTCTGGTCTTTCGCTGCCGAATCACTACATTCGGGGGCAATGTCCGGGTTTTCGGAAGACATGCCCTTCTTTGACGAACCGAATGCGCGGCCCACAGCAGCCCCGTCCGGCATAGCTGCGCGCGCCATGGCCGCCCGCAGCGGCCAAAACAGCGCGCCCGATTATCTGAAGGGGCTGAATCCCGAGCAGCGGCTGGCTGTCGAGACAACCGAAGGCCCTGTTCTGGTGCTGGCCGGCGCCGGCACCGGCAAGACGCGCGTGCTCACCACGCGCATCGCTCACATCCTCGCCACCGGCAAGACCTTCCCCTCGCAGATCCTTGCCGTCACCTTCACCAACAAGGCCGCGCGCGAGATGAAGCAGCGCATCGGCCATCTGATCGGCGAAGGCAGTGTCGAGGGCATGCCCTGGCTCGGCACCTTCCACTCGATCGGCGTCAAGCTGTTGCGTCGCCATGCCGAGCTTGCCGGTCTCAAATCCGATTTCACCATCCTCGACACCGACGACGTGGTGCGTCTGATCAAGCAGCTCATCCAGGCCGAGGGGCTGGACGACAAACGCTGGCCCGCCAAGCAGTTCGCCCAGATGATCGACGGCTGGAAGAACAAAGGGCTCGGCCCCGCCGACATCCCCGAGGGCGACGCCCGCAGCTTCGCCAACGGCAAGGGCCGCGAACTCTACAAGGCCTATCAGGAGCGGCTGCAGACCCTGAACGCCTGCGATTTCGGCGACCTGCTCTGCCACCCGATCCGCATCTTCCGCGCCTATCCGGACGTGCTGAAGGACTACCACAAGCGCTTCAAATACATTCTCGTCGACGAATACCAGGACACCAACACGGCCCAATAC
>NZ_RZSG01001329.1:0-819 GCF_003997725.1 Mesorhizobium sp. M4A.F.Ca.ET.050.02.1.1 | reverse complement strand
TGCGGTGCAGCGTGGCGCGCGAAATGCCGAGGCTCTGGGCCGCAGCGGAAACATTGCCGCCGGCGCGCGCCATCGCGCGCTGCACCACTCCGCGCTCGGCATCGTCCAGATCTTTTCCGGCCCTCACAGAGTCGCCGAGGATATCGGCCGCGAGCAGCCCCTTGGCCAAGGCTTCGCGAGTTATGCCGAGCGCGGAACGGGCCGAGCGCGTCGCGCCGATCACCAGATCGTCGGCATCGATGGCGATGAGCGCCCCGGCGTTGCGCTCGCCGATCGGGGCAAGCAGGATGCGGGCGTTGGAATAGACCATGCGGAAATTCTCGGCCTCGATGCGGCGGGCGGCGTCACCCACCGCAACAGCGATCAGCTGGACAAAGCCTTCCGTCAGATCCGACCGGCACGACGACACGTCGAGCGCCGCCGCCAGATTGCCTTCGTGGTCGTAGACCGGCGCCGTCGTGCAACTGAGCAAAGTGTTGCGCGAGAAAAAGTGCTGATCGCGATGGATGGTCAGCGCCCGCTGGTCGGCGATGCAGGTGCCGATCCCATTGGTGCCTTCACTGTCCTCGCTCCAGACCGTGCCGGTCCAAAGCCCCCATTCGTCGAATGTCTCGTCGTCGGCGACGGCGCCCCTGCGTTCGACGGGGATGCCGTCGCGGTCCGCCAGCATCACGCAGCAGCCAACGCCCCCTACGGCGAGATAGAGGCGATTGAGACTTGCCTCGGCGGCGCGGACCAATGGCTCCATGCGCTGCCGGGCCCCTCTCAACTCACCTTCGGTCAATCGCCTGGGGGCCTTGCGCTCGGCTGGATCGAGAC
>NZ_RZSG01001328.1:0-820 GCF_003997725.1 Mesorhizobium sp. M4A.F.Ca.ET.050.02.1.1 | reverse complement strand
GTCGTCGGGTTCCGTCCGCCCAACCCGACCGGCTATGGCCGCCTGATCGAGAAGGGCGGCCGGCTCGTCGCCATCCGCGAGGAGAAGGATTGCTCGGCGGAGGAGAAGAAGATCGGCTTCTGCAATGCCGGCATGATGGCGGTGGCGGGCAAGCACGCGCTCGAACTGCTCGACAAGGTCGGCAACAGCAACGCCAAGGGCGAGTTCTATCTCACCGACATCGTCGAGATCGCCGGCGCCCGAGGCCTGGACGTCGTGGCGACGGAAGCCAGTTTCGAGAGCGCGCTCGGCATCAACAACCGGGCCGAACTCGCCGAGGCGGAAGGCATCTGGCAGGCGCGCCGGCGGCGCGAGGCGATGCTGTCCGGCGTGACGCTGATCGCGCCCGAAACCGTATATTTCTCGCACGACACCGAAATCGGCGCCGACGCAGTGGTCGAGCCCAATGTCTGGTTCGGCCCGGGCGTCAGGATCGCCACGGGCGCCAGGATCCACGCCTTCAGCCACATAGAGGGGGCAACGATCGCCGCCAATTGCGATGTCGGTCCGTTCGCGCGGCTGCGGCCGGGTGCCGACCTCAAGCAGAAGGCCAAGGTGGGCAATTTCTGCGAAGTCAAGCAGGCGACGATCGAGGAGGGCGCCAAGGTCAACCACCTGACCTATATTGGCGATGCGCGGATCGGCGCCGGGGCCAACATCGGCGCCGGCACCATCACCTGCAACTATGACGGCTATTCGAAATTCTTCACCGATATCGGCGAGGGCGCCTTCATCGGCTCCAACTCCTCGCTGGTCGCGCCTGTCTCGATCGGCAATGGCG
>NZ_RZSG01001327.1:0-821 GCF_003997725.1 Mesorhizobium sp. M4A.F.Ca.ET.050.02.1.1 | reverse complement strand
GCCGAAGCAATAGGGTGGAGCCCTTGTCAGCGCGGGTGACGCTCGCGGCCGGCGCGCGCCGCGCGCATCGTCCTGACCTTGGCCCGGCGCAGCGTCGTCACCGGGTCGATGCCCGTCCAGCCGATGCCGGCAGCCTTGGCGAAAGCCATGAAGGCGCGCCGTGTCTGCGCCGGGGTCGCATCTCCGGCTCGTGCCGCCTCGCAGGCGCTGAGCGCCTTGGCGTGGAGCGTGTCGCCCGCGGCCAGCGGCCATTCCTTGAGGAAGTTCTGCATCTGCGCCAACGAAGCGATGTCGCGCCTGAAGCCGGCGCCAACGGCGATGGCGATCGGCGGGTCGAATGGCATGTCTTCAATCATTGGCGCCTCCGCTTGGATTGACTATTCGCCTTCAATGCGGGGCAGGGCGGCAGGGTTCCGGCGTGGATCAATTCGTGCCCGCTGGCGGAACAACAGCCTTGCGGCAGCGTTTTGCTTCGGAGAGCCCGCCATTTCGAACTCTGAATGCTTCCGCATGCCGCGGAGGCGGGGCGACGCTCACAAACAAACCAACAGGAGGCAGAGATGAAAATTACCCTCATTCCTGCTGTCGCTGGTCTGGCCATGATTGCCGGCATCGGCGCGGCGGTCGCGGACCAGATAATCGTGACGCCCGAGCAGCGCACCGTCGTCCGCGAATACGTCCACAAGCACCCGCTTGCTTCGATCAACCTTCTCGGCCTCGAGCTCAATGTCGGCTCGACTCTGCCGGACACGGTCGAATTGCGCGAGGTGCCCGACGTCCAATATCGTTACGTGGTCGTCGACGGCCGCACCGTGCTGGTC
>NZ_RZSG01001326.1:0-821 GCF_003997725.1 Mesorhizobium sp. M4A.F.Ca.ET.050.02.1.1 | reverse complement strand
GGGCTATGTGATCGCCGGCACGGGCGAGGTGGTTCCCATGACCGACAAGCGCGTCAAGGACAGCCCCGACGGTGAATTCCACTGGTGCGCGCATCAGGCGGGGCTCGATGCCGGCAAGACGATCTGCCTGTTCGTGCCGCCGCGCTCCTATTGAGGCGACGGGCATCCGACCTGCGGGTCAAGGGGCATCGGGCTTTCCAGTTTTGAGAGCGGGCAGGCAAGCCTGCCGTCGGGCGGTTGTCAGGAACGCTTCTTTATGTTGCCTTGCCGTGGAGGCGGCGGACAATGGAGAGGAAATCGTTCATGACCATCAAGGGAAGCTGCCACTGCGAAGCGACAACGTTCGAGGTTTCGGAACCGCCGCAAACCGTGACGCAATGCACATGCTCCTTCTGCTCGAAACGCGGCTCGCTCTGGGCCTATTATTTGCCCGAGCAATTCAAGCTCACCAGCCCGCCCGAAAATGTCTCGTTCTACCGCTGGGGGTCAAAGACCATAAAGCACGGCTTTTGCGCCACATGCGGCTGCGGCACCTTCACCGAAACGCCCGACTGGTCGAGCGGTGAGCCGGACTTCGACAACCCGAAGGTCAGCGTGAATTCGCGCCTGTTCGACGATTTTGACCTCGACAAGGTCGAGGTCGTCGTCATCGACGGCAAGAATCTCTGGTAGAGGGCACTGGCCGGAACGTCCGCGCATTGCGGCGACGGAAAAGCTTTGATTGGCATTTTGCCGTTCCGCTTTTCGCCGTATTTCATGCTACAAGACCGCCGGAAGGGCTGATATGGCGCGGCTGCAATGGCCGCGGTTTGGAGAGGGAC
>NZ_RZSG01001325.1:0-824 GCF_003997725.1 Mesorhizobium sp. M4A.F.Ca.ET.050.02.1.1 | reverse complement strand
GTCGTAATGCGCGGCGGCCGCATCGTCGGCGCCTTTGCCAGGCCGATCGACTTCCCGGCGGCGGTGGCCGCAATGATCGGCCGCCCGCTGGAAGCTGCCACCCGTCGCGACAAGGCGTCGACCGCGCCGGTGATCCTGTCGATCAAGGGTGCCAGGCTGGTCGCTGGCGCCGAGCCCTTCGACCTCGATCTCCGCTCGGGCGAGGTCGTCGCCATCATCGGCACGCTTGGTTCCGGCAAGAGCCGGCTGCTGCGCGCGCTGTTTGGCCTCGAAATCCTTGCCGAAGGCAATTTCGAGATCGACGGAAAACCCTGGCTTTCGAACGGGCCAGGACAGTCGATCCAGAAGGGCGTCTTCATGGCCGCCGAGGATCGCTGGCAATCATCGCTGCTGCCTTCGGAAGTTCCCGGCGCCACCATCGCCGGCACCATCGCCCTGCCGCATCTCAGCCGCTGGTTTCCAGGCGGCCTGCTCAGGACCCAGCGCGAGCGAAAGGTTTCCGCCGAGGCGATAGTGCGGCTTGGCATCAAGGCGCGCGGACCGGACGACACGTTGGACGAACTTTCCGGCGGCAACCAGCAGAAGGTCGTGCTCGCCCGCTGGCAGGCGGCACCCTGCCGGCTGCTCTTGCTCGACGAACCGTTCCAAGGCGTCGATGTCGGCGCGCGCGCCGACCTGATCGCCGCCATCCGCGGCAGCCAGAGCGGCTCGGCGACCCTGATCGCGACCAGCGATGCCGAGGAAGCGCTGGAGGTTGCCGACCGCATCCTCGTCATGCGCAACCATTCCCTTCATACGGCCGAAGACGGCCATGGCTCGCTCAC
>NZ_RZSG01001324.1:0-831 GCF_003997725.1 Mesorhizobium sp. M4A.F.Ca.ET.050.02.1.1 | reverse complement strand
TGGCTGCGCAGTTCGCTGAGCGGCGTGTCGACGGTCGGCAGTTCGAAATGCGTGTCGGCAAAGGCCCGCCCGTGCCCGGGAATGTGCTTCATCACCGGCAGCACGCCGCCCGACATCAGCCCCTCGGCCGCGGCGCGGCCGAGCTCGATCACGGCACCCGGCTCCTTGCCGTAGGCGCGCGCGCCGATGACATCGCTGGCGCCTTCCACCGGCACGTCGAGCACGGGCAGGCAATCGGCGGTTATGCCATGACGAAGCAGGTCGAAGGCATGCAAGCGCGCCATCAGCCATGCGGCGCGGCGGCCGGCCTCGCGGTCATTGCGCCACAGCGCGCCGAGCGCGCCACCCGCAGGATAGTTCGGTGCCAGCGGCGGCCGCAGGCGCTGCACCCGGCCGCCTTCCTGGTCGATGAACACCGGCGCGTCCGTACGCCCGACGGCGTCGCGCATCGAAGCCACCAGATCGCGGATCTGCTCGGTCTCGCCGACATTGCGGGCAAACAGGATGAAACCCCAGGGCCGCTCGTCGCGATAGAAGCGGATTTCCTCTGGGGTGAGCGATTTCCCGGCGCAGCCGAGGATCATGGATTTTGATTCGGTCATGCCTTGGAGCTTAGGGCTTCGCGCGGACAAAGGGAATCACCCGCATGACAAGCGGTTGAAGGCCCGATCCCGCAAAAAACCGGCGCGGCCCTGCGGCCGCGCCGGGTTGACTGGATTGCGCCCAGACTCAGCGCGACACGAAGCAGTTGCCGCCGGCCGCCTTATAGCTGGTGCACAGGGCGATCGCGTCGTTGCGCGACTGCGCCGGCACGCGGACGCGGTAGAAGGT
>NZ_RZSG01001323.1:0-834 GCF_003997725.1 Mesorhizobium sp. M4A.F.Ca.ET.050.02.1.1 | reverse complement strand
TGTCGAGACCGTGAACGGAAGCTCCCGTTTCTGCGAGAGGCAGGGCGACGTGGCCGTTTCCGACGCCAAGTTCGAGTGCGGTTCCGTTCTTGACGTAGCTTTTGAGAAAGCTGACTGCAAGCGCGTTCTCGACGGGTTTGTTGAACGCATCCGCATATTCATCATAGACATCGCTCCATATCTCGCCATAATCCGTATAAACGTCTCGGCTTTGTGCATCCTCTTTCATGATGAATTCCTCACTCGCTTGTTCAACCATTTTGCGTTTGTTCTTACTGCGGTTCATAGGGCCTTGGCCCTCGCGAGAACGCCTCACGCCGACTTGCTTACAAAACTCATGCCAATTTGGCTTGGCCGGTCCGAGATGACGTTCTGTAATTGTCTTTTCAGCTAGTTAACCTTAGTCAAACAAGACATTGCCAAAATCCTATGTAGCGAATTGGACAAATGCGACAGTCAAGAATGTCGTGTAGTGCCGTTAGATCAAGACAGGTCGTAGTCAGCACTACAAATTAGCAAGGAGGATTTGAACCGCGCGCGATTGGCCTCATATCCGGCCGCATTGAAGTAGTTTCTGGATTCTGTAACGGAGATGCGTGCTTCGCAAAAGCCGGACATTGAACCCCGCTAAATCCCACGTATGTCCGAAATTTGTCTCATATTTCGAAAGCCAGGGAGCGGCCGTCGTCGCCGGCGTCTGTGGGGGCCGATGAAGCCAAGGGAACCAGGGCCACACCTATGCATAATCCAGCCCCATGTTCGTGAATCGTAAGACCGTCGTCTAATAGCGAGATTTGCAAGCGCCTTTTGGTGCAGGAGGTTGTTTGCCGGGAG
>NZ_RZSG01001322.1:0-837 GCF_003997725.1 Mesorhizobium sp. M4A.F.Ca.ET.050.02.1.1 | reverse complement strand
GCGCCTCGGAGCGATCTATTGCAACGTTGCCCGATCGGTGCGGCGCGCCGTGTCCTTGCAACGCATCGTCTTTTCCGGCGGGGATAGCTCCAGCTACGCCGTCCGAACGGTCGGCGCGGAAGCGCTCGAGATCGCGGTTTTCGATGAGGTGCAGAACTGCCACGTTTGCCGCTTGGACGCGCCTGGCGACGCGGAGATCGACGGCCTCGAGGTCATGCTCAAGGGGGGGCAGATCGGTGCCGACGACTTCTTCATGCGCGCTTTGAAGGGCACCGTCCCTTCGGTTGCGGCGTAAGGACGAGAAATGCAGAAGAAGATCATCCTCGAAGCGCGGGTCAACGAGTACGCTCTGCGTACCTCCAACCCCAGCATCCCGTACACCGCCGACGAGATCGCGGAAGCCGCGGTCGCGGCGCGTAAGGCGGGAGCGGCAATCCTGCATTACCACGCAAGAACGCCGGATGGTGGCGCGACGAACACCGTCGAAGCCAACGCCGAAATTATCCGCAAAGTCAGGGCGGCCACCGATCTGCTCATTCTCCCAACTCTTGGCTTCATCTCGAATGATTCGGACGCCAAGAAGCGCATTGATACGGTGGCTGCTCTGGCGCTGGACCCGACGACGAAGCCCGACATCGCTCCGATCGACACAGGGTCGGCGAACCTCGAACTTTGGGACCCTGAGAACGGCACGTTCGAAAACCCGGAGCGATTATATCTAAACACGACCGAAAGTCTGACCCATTACGCCCGCAGGTTGGCGGAAACGGGCGTGAAGCCGAAGCTCGTCACCTGGTCGGTCGGATTCACGCGGCGGGCAATCGCCTTGATGGATGC
>NZ_RZSG01001321.1:0-838 GCF_003997725.1 Mesorhizobium sp. M4A.F.Ca.ET.050.02.1.1 | reverse complement strand
GCACTGGTTGGTGCCGAGCATCCCGCTGGTTGTTGCCTTCGCGCTCGCCGCCGTTCTGTCGCCGACCGATGCGGTCGCCGTGTCCTCCATCGTCGACAGGAACGTGGTTCCGGCGCGGCTGATGCACATTCTGGAGGGCGAGTCGCTGCTCAACGACGCGTCCGGCCTGGTCATGTTCCGCTTCGCCGTGGCAGCGGCGCTGACCGGCAGCTTCTCGCTGGCCGCCGCATCCCTGACTTTCCTCTATGCGGTCGGCGCCGGCATCCTGGCCGGCGTGGCGGCGCTGATCGTCGCCGCCAAGACGCTGCAGTTGCTCAACCGCATCGGCGGCGTGCCCTCCGAGGCGCAGGTGCTGGTGATGATCCTGATGCCCTTCATCGCCTATCTCATCGCTGAGCACGCCGAGGCCTCCGGCATCCTGGCGGCGGTCACCGCCGGCCTGCTCACCGGCGGCTCCGGCCTTTTCCGCTACCTCGGCGTCTCGGCGCGCATGCAGGCCATGTCGCTGTGGACGACGCTGTCCTTCATCTTCAACGGCGCGCTCTTCATCCTGCTTGGCCTGCAGCTTCCGGACATCGTCCGCAACGTGCCGCCGGAGCTTTCCAGCAGGCATTGGCTGATCGAGCCCGTGGCCACGGTGCTGATCCTGACGCTTTGCCTGATCGGCCTGCGGTTCCTGTGGATCTGGGTCGGCGACATTGCACAGCGCGTCGCGGCGCGGTTCGGCAAGCATAAGGCCGAGCCGTTCGGGCTGCGCGTGCGGCTCGCCGGTTCCGTCGCCGGGGTGCGCGGCGCCATCACGCTGGCCGGCATCCTGTCGCTGCCGCTCGCCATGGCC
>NZ_RZSG01001320.1:0-841 GCF_003997725.1 Mesorhizobium sp. M4A.F.Ca.ET.050.02.1.1 | reverse complement strand
GGCTGAGGATCGCGGTCACCTCGATTGCCGAGCCGTTTTTGTCCGGTCCTTTGTTGACGACCTTTGCCGAAGCGCATCCGCACGTGATTGTCGATGTCACCGTAACGGATGAGGAATTCGACATCGTTGCCGCCGGGTTCGATGCCGGGGTTCGGTTGGGCGAGGTCATAGAGCAGGACATGATCGCCGTGCCTGTCGGTGGGCAAGTGAGGGAGGCTGTCGTCGCTTCTCCCGAATATCTGGTGGCGAATGGCATGCCGGAACATCCCCGCGATCTGGTCCGCCACCGCTGCATTGGTTGGCGCCGCTCGCCGGAAAACGCGCCTTATCGATGGGAATTCGAAGAGAACGGCACTTCCTTCAATGTCGCGGTTGAGCCGCAGATCACCACCAATGATTTGCGCCTCATGCTGCGCAGCGCTCTGGCTGGGGCTGGTATCACCTTCGCTACCGAGGAGACTTTCCGCCCCTATGTCGAGAGCGGCGCGCTCGTCTCCTTGCTTGAGCAATATCTGCCCTCATTCCCGGGCTTTTTTCTGTATTTCCCAAACAGAAGGAATATGGCTCCGAAGCTGCGGGCCCTGGTCGATCACATCAATGCCGGCAACCCAGGTGGACGTCGCGGTCGATCGCGCTGACCGACCGTCTATCGCCGCGAGCACCGGCGAACCACCTTGTTCTTGCCGGCTTGTGGAGATCGATGCGACGCCGGAAAATTCCGCCTGGCGCGAAAATCGCTTCACACTTTCGGCATCAAGCCCTGGCGTGCGTTTATCCAGTCATGTTCTCAAAGCGTGCGGAATGGGCTATTGATCCCGGGTGCGTGGGGCCGCACCTGTCT